>JASHPD010000033.1 GCA_030038315.1 Acidobacteriaceae bacterium | reverse complement strand
GAGCCGGGTACGAAACTGGTTACGAAATTGGGCCTGAGCGGGGAGCCTGCATGAACGCTGAGCTGATCGATCGGCTGCACTTTGCTTTCACGATTACTTTTCATTACCTCTTTCCGCAGCTCACGATGGGGCTGGCGCTGCTGATTGTGGTGCTGAAGACTGCGGCGCTGCGGGTGCGCGATCCGGAGAGGGCTGCCCTGTGGGATAAGGCGGCGCAATTCTGGGGGCGCATCTTCGGGATCAACTTTGTGATGGGCGTTGTTACGGGGATTCCGATGGAGTTCCAGTTCGGCACGAATTGGGCGCAGTTTTCACGGGTTTCCGGCGGTGTGATCGGGCAGCCGCTGGCGATGGAAGGCGTCTTCAGCTTTTTTCTGGAGTCGGCGTTTCTGGGTTTGTTTCTTTACGGCGGCAAGCACCTCTCGAAGCGTCTGCACTGGCTTTCGGCCTTCATGGTCTTTGCGGGGTCGTGGATCTCGGGGTTCTTCATCATCGTTACCGATGCGTGGATGCAGCATCCGGTGGCTTACCAGGCGGCGAATGGGCGCTATGAGGTGGTGAGCTTCTGGCAACTGCTGTCGAATCCGTGGGGGCTGATCCAGTACGCGCACAACATGACGGGCGCGGTGGTTACGGCATCGTTTGTGATGGCGGCGGTGGGAGCGTTTTACCTGCTCGACGGGAAGCACCTGGAGTATGGGCGCGCTTTTCTCAAGGTCGGCGTGGTTGCCGGCGTGATTGCTTCGATCGTCATCATCTTTCCCACCGGCGATCTGCACGGCAAGTACGTGGCGCGGCACCAGCCGGCGGCGATTGCGGGGATGGAAGGGCTTTTTCACAGCGAGGCCGGCGCGGGGATTGTGCTGATGGGCCAGCCGAATGAGGAGACGCAGCAGATCGACAATCCGATTGTGGTGAACAATGTGCTGAGCTTTCTGATCTATGGCACGACGAAGGCCGAGGTGAAGGGATTGGACGAGATTCCGCGCGACCAGTGGCCTACGGCGCTGCCGCTGCTCTACTACGCCTACCACATCATGGCGGGGCTGGGAACGTGGTTTGCGCTGCTGATGATTGTTTGCGCGTTCCTGCTGTGGCGGCGCAGGCTCTACGGCGCGCGATGGGCGCTGTGGGCGCTGCTGATTACCTTTCCGCTGCCTTACATTGCCAACACCGCAGGCTGGATGACGGCGGAGCTGGGACGGCAGCCGTGGCTGATCTATGGGCTGATGCGGACGAGCGAGGGCTACTCGCCGACGGTTTCGGCGGGGAACGGGTTGTTTACGCTGATTGGGTTCATGGGCATGTATCTGTTGCTGGGGCTGCTGTTTACGGTGCTGGTGTACCGGGAGATCAGCCGCGGGCCGGAGCTTGCGTCCGCGAGCCACTAGAGCAAAACCACAGTAACTGTATCCTTTTGTGGCTTTGTGGAAAGTGGATTTTTCTTGAGGAAAAATCCACTCAGCAGTTGCGGCTTCGAGACATACCTACTGTGGTTTTGCTGTAGTCCAGAAGGAGCAAAGAATAAGGAGCAAAAAATGGGATTTGTCTGGTTCTGGCTGGTTGCCATCATGATCGTCGGCTATGTGGTGCTGGACGGCTTTGACCTGGGCGTGGGCGTGCTCCATCTTTTTCTGGTTCGCAATGAGGCGGAGCGCAGCGCGAGCTTGCGCTCGATCGGGCCGGTGTGGGACGGCAACGAGGTCTGGCTGCTGGCCGGCGGCGGGACGCTGTATTTTGCCTTTCCGCTGCTCTACGCCTCGGCCTTCAGCGGGTTTTACCTGCCGCTGATGATTGTGCTTTGGCTGCTGATACTGCGCGGGGTGAGCCTGGAGCTGCGCAATCACATCGACCTGGGCGTCTGGCGCGCGCTGCTGGATGGGGTCTTCGGGCTGGCGAGCGCGCTGCTGGCAATTTTCTATGGCGCGGCGCTGGCGAATGTGATTCGCGGCGTGCCGCTGCGCGCGGATGGGTACTTCTTTCTGCCGCTGTGGACGAACTGGCGGCCGGGACCGACGCCGGGAATTCTCGACTGGTATACGGTGATCGGCGGGCTGGTGGCGCTCATCGCGCTGACGCTGCATGGGGCGCTGTGGGTGGCGCTGAAGGTTGCGGGCGACCTGGCCGGGCGCGCGCGGAAGCTGGTGAAGCCGCTGTGGATCGCGCTGGTGGCGCTGACCGTGGCGAGCCTTGCGGCTACGCTTGCGGTGCGGCCGGCGATGCTGGACAACTATTCCCGCTATCCCTTCATGTTTCTGATTCCGGCGGGAGTGGCGGCTTCGCTCGCGGGGATTCTGGCGTGGAATGCGAAGGGAAGCTCGCTGAAGGCGTTCCTGGCTTCATGCGTTTATCTCTTCTTCATGCTTGCCGGCGCTTGTTTTGGACTTTATCCCACGCTGCTGCCGGCAACCGGCGGGCCGCAGCTCGATATTACGCTCAGCCGCGCGCTGAGCGGGCCTCATACGCTGGCGGTGGGGCTGGCATGGTGGGCCTTCGGCATGGCGCTGGCGGTCTGCTACATCGTTTTTGTGTACAGCCGCTTTAAGGGCAAAGTGGAGGCAGAGCAGTAAGGAGCGGAATGCAAGCGCCGGCGGCGGGAAACCTTTTTTCGCCGCCGGCGTCTTACTTTGGCGCTACAATCGTAGCAACGCGAGAGCGCACGCATCCCCCGGCGCCGTCCGCGCGAGGCAATCGGTCAGTCCATCCATCCATAGGCCGGTCTGTGTACCGCCAGGAGGTCCCCATGGCAACCGTTCTGAAGCCGGAGTGGAGCAAGCCCGGCACCATCCTTTTTGCCGCTGAGATTCCCGTGAATGAAAAGGCCTTCGGCTATGCGCTGGCGCAGGCCGTTGAGCACAATGCCACATTGATTCTTTTCCACGCCGGCGAGCTGCATTTCGCCGCCGCGCCGCCGCTTGCAGGCTTTGAGCAAGGCCTGGGCGCGGAGCTTGAATACATGGACCCTGCGGCGATGGAGCGAGCGGAGACGCACGCGCTTGAGCCGCTTGCGCGCCGTGCACGATCGGCGGGAGTGCATTGCCGCATTGTGGTGCGGCCGGGACCGGCGGCGGACCAGATTCTGCTCGCCGCGCGGGAAAAATCCGCCGACCGCATTGTGATGGGCACGCACGCGCCGGGGCCCATCGGCAAGCTGCTGGTGGGCTCGGTGGCGGAATCCGTTCTGCGCCGCTCGCCGGTGCCGGTCTATATCGTCGGTCCGCAGTCGGCCGCGCATCCGGCGGAGAGCGGCGCTTCGCGCTCGGTGCTTTGCGCCGTCAGCCGCATGGAGACCGGCGGCCTTGTGGCTTCCTTTGCCGCGGAAGTGGCCGCGCACAGCCACGCGGAGCTGATTGTGCAGCACGTGATTCGCCCCCAGGATTGCGTGAGTCCGTTGACCGAGGAATGCTTCAGCGGAATCGAGAGCAGGCTGCTTGCGCTGGTGCCGGCGCGGCTGCGGCAGAAGGTTCATCCGGAACCGTTTGTTGTGCCCGGCGAGCCTTCAGAAGAGGTGCTTTACCTGAGCCGCAAGCGTAACACCGGCCTGATCGTGATGGGCGCGCATGGAGCCTCGGCCTTTGCGGCGATTGCGCGGCAGGGAGTGGTTTACAAAGTGATGGCGCACGCGCCCTGCCCGGTGATGACGCTTTCGCCCTCGGTGCTTGAGGCCGGCGCAGGCAAGCCCGTAGTGAGCGAGCCCGCGGAGAGCTACCTGGCCGGCATCATCTGATGCGGCGCGCGCATTGCGTGGTTGCGGTGAGCGCGAGACCGGATCTTATTTGCGCGCGGCTCTTTCGCCGTAGTTCAGGCAAATCCAGTCCCGGTATGCGCCGCTGCGCACGTTCTCAATCCATGCGCTGTTTTCGAGATACCATTCGACGGTCCTGCGAAGGCCCTCGTGGAATGGAATCATCGGCTGCCAGTTCAGCTCCTTCTGGATCTTTGTTGTATCGATGGCGTAGCGTCGGTCGTGGCCGGGGCGATCAGGCACGAATTGCATGAGCTTTTTGTGCGATCCGATGGTCTTGCCGGGACGCAATTCATCGAGGAGATCGCATATGGCAGAGACCACGGCGAGATTAGTGTGCTCACTGCCGTTGCCGATGTTGTAGGTTTCGCCGGGGCGACCATGAGCAAGCACGGCGCAGATGGCGGAGCAATGATCTTCGACGTAGAGCCAGTCTCGAATATTCAGGCCGTCTCCGTAAACCGGCAAGGATTTGCCTTCGAGAACGTGGAGAATCATGAGCGGGATCAGCTTCTCCGGGAACTGGAACGGGCCATAGTTGTTAGAGCAGTGAGTGGTCAGCGTGGGCAGGCCGTAGGTGTGATGATAAGCGCGTACGAGGTGATCGGAGGCTGCTTTAGACGCTGCGTAGGGGCTGTTGGGCGCGTAGGGAGATATCTCGGAAAAGGCAGGCTGATCGGTGCCCAAAGAGCCGTAGACTTCATCTGTGGAGACATGCAGGAAGCGGAATGTTCCGCGCGCTGATTCTTCGAGCGAGGCCCAGTATGCTTTTGCCTGATCGAGCAGCGTAAACGTGCCCTGGATGTTGGTGCGAATGAATTCCTCGGGCGCGAGAATCGAACGGTCCACGTGGGTTTCTGCTGCGCAATGCACGATGGCGATGGGCCTGTGCTTGCGCAGGAGATGGCTTACCAATTCGGCATCGCAGATATCGCCGCGGATCAGCAGATGGCGCGGATGATCTGCGAGAGAGGCAAGATTGGCGGGATTTCCGGCAATTGTCTGGAGATCGAGATTCACGGCGCTGCCGCCCTCGCGCACCCATCGCAGCACGAAGTTTGAACCGACAAATCCGGCTCCGCCGGTGACGAGAATGGTTTTCTGGTGCGGCATTGCGGTGTTTTTATGCTTTCCAGTAGACGAAAGAAGCAATCGGAAATAGGATACATTCGGATGAGATATGCCAACCCTCGATTGGCTTACCCGGCCTCCTGCTCAGGCCATCCGGGTTATGCAGGAACATAATACTCATTCGGTTGCGCCGCTTATTGCAGAGGCGGACAGAGATGAGGTTTGAAATTCGTTTTGGATTGTTTGTGCCAGGCCGTTCTCCAGGGAAAAGGGTGGAATAAAACCGGACTCGAATGCCAGGCTGGCCTGAAATTCCGTGCTTGCACAGAATTTCTCAATGCGAATTGCGCTGATGGGGAAAGTTCGGCCGGATATTCGTGCGATCGCATCCAGAATGTGCCCGCCAGCAAGCGCGGCCATTTTGGGGAGTGCCGGAATCCTGCCTGTATAACCCATCAACATGCGAACTTTGCCGACCAGCTCCCGGGTGCTCATGTCCGGACGGTCTGCATAATTCATTACATGGACGCCGGAACCGAAGGTAAGGCAATGGAGCAGAAAAGCCGCTACATTGCCAACATAGGCCATCGACTTGCGATTTTCGCCGCCGCCAACCATGAGGAAACGGCCGGATGCGATCTGACGCAACAGGTTATATACATTTCCGCGATTGCCTTCGCCGAAGATCACAGTGGGACGAATCATGACGAGTGTGCGCGAGGGATCTTCATGAGCCCAGGCACGGTAGACATGTTCCGCCTGGAGCTTGGTTGTGCCATAGTCATTGAAAGGCTCAAATGGGCCATTTTCATCGACTGGCCGCGGTTGAAAGCCGTATACAGCAACACTGCTGGTAAAGAGAATCCGCCTGATTCCGCTTTTCGTGGCCGCGGCACAAACTTCCTCAGCGCCCTTTACATTGGTTTCGTAATAACGAGAGATGGGCCGCACATCATCCCGGTGTTCGGCGGCGAGGTTCAGGATGGTATCGGCGCCTTGCAGGACAGGCAGTAAGGATGCCCGGTCGCGTACATCGCAGTGTGTCCACAAATGCTGAAAGCCGGATGGAGCAGCCAGATCGCCGATTCGAAACCGGATGCCGGCAGAATGCAAGAGTGGAGTAAGCCGCTGTCCCACAAAACCTGATCCGCCCAGGATTGCAACATCGTGCGCAGCCGAGGGGGACATGAGAGCGTTGTGATACATATCACCTCGTAGAATTTGTCAGGTAGTATAGGCTACCTGATTTCTTTCAGCGTTGAACCACTGCCGCCTCTACCGATATTGCCAGAGAGATGTATCTATTGTATTCGTGCAGCCGCGTTGCGCAGCTTGCCAGAGCCAGGGATGGCGAAGAGGATTTCGATCCATGGGGGTCCGATGTAATTTCCCCGCTTATACCCGCGCTACACTAACTTTTCGGCGGAATCAACAATGGATCGATATACCATTCGCCAGTCGTATTTTTCACACACGAGTTTTCGCCCGGCGGATGCCAATCTCAAACGCAATGAGTGGTCGGCATAGAGTGCGAGTATGTGATGGATTGCCTCGGAAGGATCACGATAGACCAGCAATTCCTTCTCTGGTTCAGCCTCAACACCTCCCAATCCGGTTATCGAGGTAACACAGGGCAATCCCAGTGCCATATACTCCAGGATTTTGTTTTGAATGCCTGCCGCTGCCCGCACCGAACACACCCCGCAGAATGCCCCTTCCACTCCGCTCTGTATATGCTGAAGACGCCCGGTCATCTCTACGCCCGGATACTTGCGGAAGCGTTGCTGTACCGTCGCGGGAGCATTGCCTACGATTCGAAATACGACGTTGGCCTGCGCTCGTATGCCAGGCAATATCTGTTGGGCAAAGTAATGGCACGCATCCTCATTCTGAAGGCTGGCCATGTTTCCGATGAAAACGATGGCGCGGGCGTCTGGAGCCGGGGCGTGAAAGGGCAGCGAGTCCGGGTTGGTACCGTTCGGAATTACGTCAATGGGATACGCATGGGAGGGATCAAGAAAATTGCGATCAGTCTGAGATGTGAGCCACACCCGATGAAACTGTCGGATGGTTGTCAATTCGTACGCCATGAGCCGGCGCTGCTCCATTCTATAGACAAGTCTCTTCAGGCTGTTGTTGCCGCTGAGATCCCGCATCCGCAGATAGTTCATCGAGATCGCATCAGTCATTTCTAAAATTTTGGGCACGGCGAGGTTCTCAATGTATTGGCCGGTGCGAATGAGGTGTGCCAGCGTCAGATCGTTTTGCGCAACCAATTCATGGAGCCTGGTTCTGAATTGTGCTGACTCGTAATACGCCAATTGCAGCGGACGATTACTCGGAATTGCCAGAGCGGTATTCAAGTAAGATCGCCATCGTGGAAGAAAAACGCGCTCAATTCTCGAAAAGAGCCCATCTTTCGGCTCGAACTGCATCTCCTCACGTGTCTCACACTGACTCAGTAATGTAAGTTCGTAACGCTCCGACAGGGCTCTGCAAAGATGCAGAATGCGGATACGATCTCCCCCAATCGTCGGATAAGGGAATCGGGGAGTGAGAACCAGAAGACGCTTTCTTATCATCTTGAAACCGCCTCACCGTGCAGTGCGCTTGATCCGCGTATCAAGCTCTAACCAGAGAGCGGCAATCCCTGCATGAACACGATCAGGATGGAATTTCCGCGATTGTTCACGGCCCGACTCCGACATCCGATCTCTCAGGGATGGATTCGAAAGAATCTGGTGCATGATTTTAGCCATTTGCTCCACCGACTCCGGATCGAAATAGAGAGCCGCATCCCCGCCGACCTCCGGTAAACAGGTACGATCGCTGGCTGCTACCGGAGCTCCGCTTGCCATCGCCTCGAGAATAGGAATCCCAAAACCCTCAGAGAGCGATGGCATGACAAACAACGCGGCATTTCGATAAAGGCTGCGCATCTCGGAGTCAGGAATATATCCCAGGAAGTCAATCCGGTCAGCGACACCGCATTCCCGGGCCACGTTTTGAAAAGCGGGGTGGAATGCGGTTTTCACTCCCGCGACTTTAAGCCTCAGGCCAGGATCTTTTTCAAGGTTCCGGCATTGAGCGAATGCGCTGATTGCGCGCCTCAAGTTTTTGCTGGGAGCTTCTCCGGCCACCATAAACACATAACGTTCTGCAGGCGCAGCGCAGGATTTCTCATCAAACCACACCTCACTGAGGCTATTTGGAACCACACGTATCCGCTCCCGGCCGATTTTGAATCGCGAGGCCAGCAGGCGCGCTGTGAAGTTTGACACAGTAAGGAGTAAATCTGCGCGCCGAACTGCCGCCGGCACGATAAGCCTGCGATAGAAGCGCCCGGCATTTTGATAGAGCGAGCGGGAGAGCGGCAGAGGCTCCATGAAGATCAGGTCGTGTACCACCAGCACTAATTTGAGATTGTCAGGTAGACACAATGGGGCCGTATTGTAAGGAGCGAGGAAAGCATCCACGCTTTGCTCTCGCAGCAATCCGGGAAGAGATATCTGCTCCCAAAGTGGATATGGCCTGAAACCCGAGGCTATCAGTGCGAGGGAGCGATCCTGCTCGCCGCGGGCACAAAGGCCGATAAAATCCTTTTCGTGTCCCGCAATGAGCTGACGCAGGAAACTCCCCATCCCGCGGTATTCTCCAATCGCAAGTCGAGCGTCGTAGGCGATACGCAAGGATTGCCTCATTCCGCGCTTCCGCAAAGTTCTTTGCACGCGGCCGCAATCTCTTCGCATGTGGTTTCCCAGCGAAAAGACTGCGCGCGCGCAAGGCCTTTCTGCTTCATCTTTTCCGCCACTTCGACTCGCGAGAGGACAAGGGCCATCTTCTCTGCCAATTCCGAAACGGAAGCAGGATCAACATAGAGCGCTGCGTCTCCTCCAATCTCGGGCAAAGCCGTGACGTTCGACGTGATAACGGGTACGCCATGTGCCATTGCCTCAATTACGGGAAGACCGAAACCTTCGTGAATGGACGGAAATGCAAATAACTGTGCGCCGCTGAATAGAACAGGCAAGTCGGCGTCCTCGATAAACCCCGGGAGTACCACTTTTTCGTCCAACAACTCAGGAGGAAACGACTTTCCAAGCCAGTTCTTGCCGCCGATGACCAAGCGCAGGCCGGGGAATTGTCCTTCGATCTGTCGGAAGGCCTTAATCACAGTTACATTGTTCTTGTTCGGTGTGGCGGACCCGAGAGCCAGGATATAGGGGAATGTTATGCCGTATTTCCGAAGGATTGCAGTCGATGCCAGTTGATCCTGAGAACGGGCAGCATCCACACCAAGCGTGATTTTGCGAATCTTGCGCGGGTCGGCTGACAAGGCGCTCACAATCTCCTGCTTCGAGAATTCGGAGTTTGTCAGAACGAGATTTGAACGCCAAACCGAAGCGCGGATCAAGGCGTTGTAATAAAGTTTGTGCGCGAGATTGCGATAGCTGTCCGGCTCGGGGAAGGTGATTCGCGCCAAATCGTGCACCATTGAAATCACTTTTGCCGAAAGCGGAAAATACGGAATCTCTTTATCGAGAAATGTCACATAGACGTCAATCCTGTCCCGCTTCATCTGGCGAGGCAGAAATGTATTACACCAGATAAGTTCTTCTGAGGAACCGCCGAAAGCGTACCCTTCCGAAGGATACGCATGAATCGCATCGCCCGGGTCGCGGTCAAAATAGAAGAAATAGCGGTTCTCAATATCCACGGTGGTGATACGGCGCAAGACCTGGTGGCAAATCGTTCCAAAGCCCGTGCGGGTATGCAGAGCGACCCGTCCATCAATGGCAATTCTGAGTGTCATTGATCGGCCTTTCACTCTTCAGACCAAACAGTGCATTCTTTCCGCGATGCGCACACGTGATCGAGCCTAACGCCCCACTCGCAGGCACCTGAATCCACCACCAGCAAAACATTGATGGGCGCGAACAGGATTACGAGTTGCCAGATAATTACCAGATCGTGATGCAGCAAAAAACCAGTTATCATAGGTCTTTTTGTCCAAAAGTACCGGACCGGCTGGTGTCCGATTCAATCCAAAGATTGTATAGCCTGCCATAGAAAGAAGGTGCGCTACCTCCGAATCGAGTAGTGGGTCAATTTGAATTTGTTTTGTGTCAGGGCACGACTTTAGTCGTGCCGAATGAATCGCATAAAACAACCGGGCTTTAGCCCCTGCTTCCAAACTGAACCACTACCCCGAATCGATGCCGCAAGAATCTTCGAATATGATATCTCTAACCTTTCCCGCGAGGAGCGACTTCTGGCTGGCTGAGAACACACTCCGTTCATGACCTTCAATGTCGATCTTCAGTACGCCTACAGGTTCGTTGTATTGCCCTAACACTGCATCGAGTGTGGTTGTCGCAACTTCGATCTCGATAGGGCGCTCATCGGAACTGTCATGCTCCCGTTCCGCAGTCGGAAAGGACCTCTCCAATAAACTCCCCCGTATCGACCTCGATAGGAAATCCCAAGGCAAGACTACCTTTCGCACATTGCTCGTTTTTCTGAGTCTCAGCGCTCGTGCGGTTCGACGAAAAATTGCTCTGGGCCGAAACATATACTCGGGTTTATTCAGAAATCGCAACAAACTTGCCATGACCTGGATTCTCCTAGATCGTAACCCGCAGTTTCATTCGGTCTCGTGAGTATTCTCTTCAGAACAGGCGCATTCACTTGCGTGCAATCGCGGTCATGTTGTTTGAGAGGATGAAGCCGGTTTCGCCCGCTTCCGCAGCTAACAGCAGGCGGTGAGGTAGAGTTCCAAGCTCCCAGATGACTCGCCGGGCCAAACTGGCAAAGCCATGAACGCGAGGTCTGTCTTCAAAGCATTCGACGCCTGAGAATCCGATCGTTGAGAAAATCTGACGCAGCGAGCGTGGAGTAAAAGATTGCTCGTGTGTAAAGTCGTCATAACGGGAGCGCAAACCATGGATGCCTTCCGCATTGGGAAGATGCAGGATACACCGTCCCCCGAGGCGAAGGATTCGATATACGTCGTCGAGAATCTGGAAAATCTCTTCTCCGGTGAGGTGTTCGAGCACGTCAAATAGGAGAACCACATCGTATGATTCCGTGGGAGCCTGTTGCAGGAAAGAGTCCATTGTCTGCAACTGCGCTTCATGAACTCCGCAGCGATGGGCCAGCGCAATTTGCTCCGCAGATCCGTCTACTCCTTGAATGTTCTGAAAGCCAGCTCGACGGAGCCAGTACAGTAGCCCACCGTGCCCGCAGCCAAGGTCCACAATTCTCGCTTGGCGGTCGGAGCCAAGAAACCTTTTGACGCTATATCTCAAGAAAGGGCCCTGACGCGAATATACCGACTCCGCAGAATTGGCACCTATGGCCGACAATGTCGCCTGTCCGCTCGATACATAGGATTGATAGAGACGATCTTTCCAAGTTTGCTTCATGAAGGCTGTTCCGTTTTCTGTGGCATAAGCGAGTCGAACAATTGGAAGTAAGGCTCACGAATCGAATCGACGGTGTAGGTCGACAAGAAACGGGCAAGGCCAAGACTCCGAAGCTCTTCCAAGCGCGCCGGATCGGATTGAAGACACGTAATCTTCCGGGCCATCTCAGCACTATTGCCGCAAGGAAAGACCTCTGCGCAAGCGCCGTTATCCGCAGTCTCCAAGGCGACCTCAATATCGCTAATCAGGCACGGCAAACCATGCGCCATTGCTTCAAATGGAACCTGTCCCTGGCCTTCGAGATCAGGATGCGATGGAAACACCAGCAAATTGGCAGCTCGATAATAAGGCCCGCAATCTGCCTGGAATCCGTGAAAGGTAATCGGTAAACCAGCCGCCGCAGAGCGCGCCGCATCCATCTGGCTGCCTGTCCCGACTACATCAAGTGTTGCATTTTTTACCTGACGCATGGCCTCGATTAAATCGAAGATACCCTTGATGGTTTCGATTCTGCCGACAAAGAGGATACGAAAAGGCTTCCCTGTTCCGTTTTGCATGTGTTGTACGGGGTCGGGAGCCGGATCGAGCCAGTTGGGAATAACGACAAGTTTATCGGGTGAGACGACCTTCGAAAGCTGTGTTCGAAGAAGACTAGACACGCAGACTATGTGGTTCGCCAAGCATAAATTTATGACAACGAGCAGGCGACGGATACCTCGAATATGCTCGTTGAAGGGAACATGCCGAGTACAAATGATGGGAACTCCAAGGAGCCATGGGATAGAAGATAGATAGCTTTCTCCTTGTCCATTCAGATGGACGATTTGAGGTCGAAAGGTCCGAATCTGATGCAGAAGCTCCCATGCGGTATTGATATACCGCATGGGAGCTGAGGTCCTTTCCCTGCATGGGGTTTTTACCACGTCCAGCCCCGAGTCATGAAGACGCTGGGCAGCCTCAGAGGAAACGACAAGCGCGCGCACATGATAACGTTCAGACAGCAGCCGCACCAATTTGACAAAGTGAACTTCTCCGCCTCCGAAGAAAGGGGTGACACTCACGAGAAGAATTCTTCTTATCACACAGAATTCCTCGCCAGCAGAGCGCTGGCTGTAGACCCACATGCCGTTTGCAGCGGATCAGAAAGGTCGACGGCGGTATTAGAGCCCGTCTGATCCTTCATAGGTACGATTGACCCCTTTCCGAATTCGACTTCAATCTCGATTCGTAGCTGCATGACGATCCTGGATAGTTGATTCGTATATCTGTTCCAGTTTATCGATCACAACTTCCCAATCATAGTGAGAAGTGACGACTTCGCGATTGTGAGTTCCAGCTTGCTGACAGAGGAGAGGATTCTGGAGAAGCCGAATGAGCGCATCTGCCAGCATCTTCGCATCACCGGCTGGGACTTTTGCTCCTCCCTGGTTATCGACAAGATAATCCAGTCCTCCGGCGGCGGTAACTACGACAGGTTTGCCACACGACATTGCCTCCAGAGCAGACAGTCCAAATGGCTCGCCAAACGACGGCAGACAATAAACAGCGCAGGATCGGAAAGCGTCAGCAACCTTATCACGCCCAATTGAGCCGACCATGGTTATACGATCTACAGCAGACGATCTCTCTGTCGCCTTCTTAACTCCTTCCCGTTCCGGACCGTCACCGGCAATCGTCAGGCGGGCCATGGGCACATGCTTTACGACAGACTCAAAGGCCTCTAACAGAACGTAGATCCCTTTATTCCGGCTGAGAGTGGCTAGAAACAGGATATGCGGATCGAAGTCTTTCACGGTTGTTGGATTTGTAGAGGGTGTGAAATGGCTGGTGTCGATGCCGCAGTGCAGTAATTTGACTCGTGATTGAATCGAAGGAGAGTCAGGGAGAACCTCTCGCGCGCCTGGAACTGCGATCAGGATGCAAGCTGCTCTTCGGAAGAGTTCCCAGCGGAGAAGATTTCTTGCCGCTTTGAGGCACGCCGCTATGAACCCGGATTGTGGCGTTGCGGAAGGCCACTGAGGCCAAACCAAGCCGGTCACAAACGGTATGCCGCCGGTGGGGAGAAAGAGGTTCACCCCGCTTGTCACCGGATTCAGTTGGTGGATGATGTCAAACGTTATTTGCTTCTGAAGCTTTTGGAAGAGATGCCGCACACGAAGGGCGTATTCGATGCGATGCTTCCATGAAGGATAGGCTACTTCATACTTGCTCCATGTCTTCACGAAATGGAGGTGCGCAGCCGGTTGCAAGGGGCCGCGCAGCTTCGCAATGGGGGTTGCAATGTAGAGCTGATGCCCCCGTCGTGCTAAACGGTCGATAAATTGATAGGCAATCAGACCATCTCCCCAAGGTTCAGAATTGGTGAGTCCATGAGATGGATGGTTGATAAAGATCGTGTACCTACGCTTCATGCGGAGCGAGTTCCTTGTGCGAGAGCCATCGTCCTTTTACTTACCTTTAGCGTACGGAGTTAGTACGCCATTCGCGGGAAAATCAACCGTGCTGAGCGTGCTGCAAAGCCGCAGGAAGGCTGCGATAGGAATCGCAAGGACTGCAGCGACTCCAACAACCATCAATCCTCTGACTGTCAGAGAGAATGGTGAGATTAACCCCATGCGAGGCATGTAAATGATCCATCCCAAGGATGTTATTAACAGTATGGACCCAACCCATGTCCGGCTCCAATAATGAAGCCAAGAAAGGCAAAGGCCGATGAGGAACGAAGCCGTCATTACACCGGCGATTCCTCCAAACAAATAGGCTTCGGCTAAATAGGATGAGCCTGTACCGTACCCCGCGCCTGCGGATACCGGATTAAGGAATACGCTCAGGTCGGCGTCAAAATTGCTTCCCGGTAGAGATGCCTCATTGGCCGAGAAAGCATCCAGGACCTCGTTGAACAGATAGCGACCTGCCCGGGGGGCAAAGAGAGAGCGATTGTCGACAGCCAGCTCAGTTACATTCATGGAGACGCCCTGACTCGACAGAAACCCCAGAGGCCCGACCATATCCAACTCTCCTTCTGTGCGAAATCCAACAATCAGCGCAGCTAGAAGGCTAATAACAGCCGCAGCCGAAAGAAGCGGAGCGAAATTGAACTTTTTGCCTGTTTTGAGGTTATGGACATACCACAAAAGAAGAATCTGGACAAAGAACTTTCCTCGAAGTCCAATGAGCAAGTCCATTGTCGATACCGCAAAGAACAGCGATAGGAGAAGAAGCAGATATCTCTTTCTCCGCTCGAACGTATAGAGCAAAAGTAGAACGGTTGTGCCAACAATAGCGACCGACCGTACTAAGATTCCTGCGCTTTGCAACAGGGCTTTCGATTCGGTATAGATGGCCATATAGCCGCCATGGCTGCGAACGAAACTCAAATAGATATAGTTTTTGTAGGCCGCAAATGGGAGTGTCAGCAACAACAGCAGATAGAGGGGTTGAAGCCATTGTTGCTCGATCCCGGCAGTAAAAACAATTGGCTTATACGTAAATCGGGACGGTATATAAATGAAGAGTGCTGATCCAGCAATTAAAAGTAACGTGATCTCCTGACTGGGCAGACTTACTGAAAAAGGAAACATGCCGCTGGCCATAAATGGGTCATCGGGAAAGCCTGTCCAGAAGCCCGGCAATCTTCCGCACTGAAAGACGAACAACATGCCAAGGAAGAGAAAGCAAGGATGGCGACCTCCATCGAAATTGCGCCACGCCGCATAAATGAGCCCAATTATAAAGAGGATGCAGAGCAACGACGCACCGCGGATGCCCAGCACATTCAGCACAACCAAAAGGACGCCCAGAGTAAGCGCAGATAGCCATGCCGCTGCCTCTATCGCAACTGGCAAACATCCTGATTGTTGCTGACTCAAACTCACGCGACTGGTCACCTTTATTGCCTAGTGTTAAGGTTACAGGCATTGCTGGAGCTGCTTAACGTGCTGGCCGCATTTTACTGGGTGTAACCCCACTCACGGCGTTTTCTCCGAAAGATCGTCGTTCCTGAGGCAAGAGCAAACAATCCCATAGCTACGAAATACCCTAAGGTCACTCCGACCTCACCATAACGGCGGGCAAACAGGACTGCGGCGCCTGAGACCATGAATGCCAGCACAATAGACTGAACCAGGAATGGCTCGGTCTTGTGGGCTCGCAGGAATAGAGCCTCGCTCTGCACAATATGGATGCTGATTGCAGTGACGGCGAGCAGGGCGAAGAGCGGCACCGGAAGCATACGGGCGCCGAGCTTCGGGAAATACTGCTCGACCAACCTTACCCCGGCCACTAAACAAACCGCGCCAGTGGTGATAAGAATGGTCGATTGAAGGAGTGTCTTGAAGAATAGTGCATTCAGGAGCTTTGTCTGCTTGCGTTGAATCATCATCCCGAAAGGCGCAGACTTCGTCGTCATCCAGGCAAGCGAAATTGTCCCCAGAGAGCCTACGATGCTCATGGACATGCCCATTTGGCCAGCAACAACGGCTCCGCAGAAACTGAATAACACCGGAGTGAAGATCTGGGCGGTGAAATAATTACACAGCCAACTGACGGCGATCTTCCACTGAAAGGGCCAGATTTCCTTGCCCCAGCTTACGTGATGTTTCCCCGCATTCGTTCGCAGCAGAATAAGCAGGAACTTTCGGCGAGGCCAGAGGAACAACGCTCCCATAGAAAAATGCCCGACCAGCGTCGCGGCCGGCGCAAAGAGTCCGTGGCCGCTAATCAATGCTGTCCAGGCGCAGGCAATACCTGTGACCGTCTGGCGCATACGCATGTGCGCCACTTCCGCCACCTCCCCGCATCCCTCAAGAAACGAAAAGAGAGGGTCCACCTGGAACATCAGCGAGGACATGAGAATGAGAAGTGTCCAGGGAAGGAACCACTCCACAGGTTTGTTGCCGTGATTGTGGTGCGCAAAAAAAAACATTCCTGCCGGAGCGAGAAGGAGAAACATTAAGACTGCTGCAGCAGTGTACCAGCGTCGAACCTTCTGCAAGACTGAGGCGAGGCGCCTTCGCGCGATGGCGCTACCTTGAATACGGCCTCCGGGCAGGAACTTAAGGTGCGGGGTTTCGTGGGCCGCCAACTGAAGGATTACGAAAGAAAAGCCAAGCTCGAAGACGACCTGGAGGCTCACCAGACTGTAGAGCGTATAGTAGTAACCCTGCTCCACGGGCGTTAAGAACCTGACGATCAGGAGCACAGTTCCGGTGCTGCCCAGAATCTGAAGAATTCTGGCAGAAGCCGTGAATACAATGGCCCAGTCGAGGCCTGTAATATGTTTAATTCTGCTGCGCCACGTCTTGCTTTGTTGTGATTGGAGGTTTGGCAATTCCCCAATCTCCTCCGGTTTCGAAGAAGATTCGTGCGGTGGAATGGATGCAGGATTCTTCAGAAAGAACTTCCTCTAAAGTAAGTCAGGCTAACTCAATTAGCGCGACCATCTATCGAAATCAATTCGCATTGGCCTGCCTGATATGGATTAAGATTTTGAGCCGGAAAATGACCGTCGAAGCCGCTCGAGCTTGAATGAAGTCTCCTCGTGCGATTTCATGTTTTCAACGCTCGCCTTCACCAGCGCGACAAGGATTCCCAGCAAAAAACCTAAGGCGGTTGAAACAGCGACGATAAGACTGCGCTTGGGGGATGAACGCCGATCGGGAGGAATTGCCTTATCGACAACCTGGATAATTGCTCCTTCCCGCGCTTCGTCGAGCTTCGCAATCTCAAACTGACGCGCCAGGATGTCAAAAATTGTTTCGTAATAACGAACATCCCGAAGCCTCCGGACGTACTCGAGGCTCGCTTCCGGAACTTGCCCCTTCGGTACGATCAAGCTGGCGTCTGAGCCGCTTTCCGATCCACCCAGCTTCGCCAACTGAGCGCGCAGCTCGTCCAGTTCTTTCTGGGTCTCGATATATTGGGGGTTTTCGCCTGTGGCATAGGTTTGCATCGCCTGAAGCTGCACTTCCTTGGCGGTGATTTGGGCACGGAGCGATTCGACAGACTCGATCAGTGCGCGCGCCTGACTATCGAGCTGAATCAATCCGGTCTTCTGCTCCGTTTGTTTCAACGCTTCTTCGGCGTTCGCAAGGTTATCTTTTGCCTCTTCAAGCTGCTGCTCAAAGAAGAGCCGCCGCTGCGATGCCTCAGTGATTGCCAGATGAGCTGAAAGCCTCTGGAACTCGGTTACATAGCCGTTCGCAAGCTCTGCGGCGCGTTTTGGATTCCGGTCTTCGACCGAAATATGAATGAGGCCGTCCTTGCCGCTGCCATCCACGGTTGCATAACGCTGAAATGTCTTCCGTGCATCGGAAAGATAGTGAGTGTGATACTCCGCCATTAACCCGAAATCCGTCACCATGGCATCCTGGACCGTACGGCTTGTCAGCATACCCACATACATGTCATTGGGGTTCTTAAGGCTAAGGCTTCCACCCGCCAGAGCCGCGACTCCTCCAAGATCTCCAAGCTGCGCTGAGAGAGCAGTGCTTAGAGAAGAACTCTGCTGCGGTGGGAGAAGAGTCGCTCTTGCCGTATATCGCGCCGGAAGGAGAAGAGAAACAACCACGGATAGGACCGTGAAGGCCACAGTGATCAAAAGGATAAGGCGCTTTTGCTCCGCAAGGATTGCGAGCAGGTCGAGCAAAGAAATCCGGCCTCCTTGACGGCTTTTTCCAGCCGGGTCTCCGGAAGGGCGTGAGACGGGTTCTGTTTGCTCGACGGGTGAGATTTGTGTGACCATTGAGTCCTGCACGAATTCTAATCCTCAGAGCGTTTCCCGTATTTTACAGGTTCTTAAGCCGTCGAGCTGGAAGGGCCGCAGAAGCAAGCCAGTACCAGCTCTGTAACTGGATGCTATGCGAAAATAGAACGCGCTCTTGTAGACGGGGCTTTTGCCGGCCATGGACGCCATTCTTCCAAAGCCCGGCGTTACAGGTAACGGAAACTCATTGCAGACAGCATGATAAAATCGGTGCCTAAATGGCGTTTTCATTTTTTGGAGAGCAAAAATGGTATGGCCTGTTCAGCGGCCTGGCTTTAGCGTTGCTGGTTCCGTGCGCGACCTGGCCCCAACAGGGACTCCCCGAAAATCCTTATTCCGATGCGCAATCCACTCAAACGCAAGTGGATTGTTTCGATCCCGCGAATGCGGGCTCGGCTGCTTGCGCCAATCCATCTTCTTCACAACCGCAGTCGTTGCAGAACCCATTGCAGCCGGGCACACCGATCGGCACGAATGAGGTTTCGCCGCAGATTCCGTCTACTTACACCGACAACGAGCTGCTGAACAGGCAGCGGATGTATGGGATTCCGCAGAGGACGGCGCCGGAGGCTCTGACGGAGTTTCAGAAGTTCGTGGCGGCGGCAACCGGGCAGGTTCTGCCGATCTTTGGCGCGGAGATCTTTCGCAACGTTCCCTCCACCTTTGCGCCGCTCGACCTGACGCCTGTGCCGTCAGATTATGTTGTCGGACCGGGGGATGAGCTGCGGATTCGGGTTTGGGGCCAGGTCAGCTTCCAGGCCAATCTCCGCGTGGACCGCTCGGGCGAGGTGTATCTGCCGCATATCGGGCCGGTGCATGTGGCGGGGCTTGCTTTCTCGTCGCTGCAGGGGCAACTGAATGACGCGATCGGGCGCGTGTACCGCAATTTCCAGCTCACGGTGGACATCGGGCAGATTCGCGCTATCCAGGTGTACGTGACCGGGCAGGCGCGGCATCCAGGCGTGTACACGGTCAGCTCCCTGAGCACACTGCTGGACGCGCTTTTTGCCAGCGGCGGTCCATCGGTAGAGGGGTCGCTTCGCCGCATTGAGCTGCGCCGGGATGGAAAGCTGGTTACGGAGCTGGACCTGTACCGTTTCCTGACCAGCGGCGACAAGAGCCAGGATGCGAAGCTGGAGCCCGGCGATGTACTGTTCATTCCGCCGGTGGGGCCGCAGGTTGCCGTTACGGGCAGCGTTCGCAATCAACGGATTTACGAATTGAAGCCGGGGGAGACGGTGGGCGAGCTGCTGGCCGACGCCGGCGGCGGTTCGGCTCTCGCATCGCAGACGCAGATTTCCATTGGGCGCATTGCCGGGCATCAGGATATGAGCTCGCTGAACGTGCCGTTTAATGCTGCGGGGCTGGCTACGCCGCTGCGCGATGGCGACCTGGTGCGCGTGACGGCCATTCTGCCGCGCTTTCAGGACACGGTTACGTTGCGGGGCAACACTGCCAACCCGGGCAGGTTCGGCTGGCACAGCGGTATGCGGATCAGCGATTTGATTCCGGATAAGGAATCGCTGCTGACGCGCGATTACTGGTGGAACCGGGCGAAGCTCGGGTTGCCTACGCCGGAGTTCGAGGCCGATGACCGGCTGCGGCAGTTACGCCAGCCGACGCAGGCTCAGCCGTGGCCTCCGACCGGAACGCGTACCTGTCCATACGGTCCTTACAGTCCATCCGGCACGACACAGAATGGGATGCAAGGCGTGGCTGGAGCGCAGAATACGCAGGACGGCTACGATGGCTACGGCCAGAATGGCACCATGCAACCGTGCGGCATGGCGCAGAACGGGTATGGCTATTCTGGTCAGCCGGGGACTGGACAGACGCCGAATAGCAATGGACAGTCCATGCCTCAGCCGGCGGCGAGCAACGGCGCCCTTGCGGAGCAACAGGAGCAGGGTGAGTGGTCCGGGACGGAAGATAACGGCGCCAACCCGCAAACGGGCTATCCGGCCGGCACGCCGCAGCGTCCAAGAACGGAGGTTCAGTTCCTGGCTCCGGAGATCGACTGGGATTACGCGGTGATCGAGCGGCTCAACCGCGAGACGCTGAAGACCGAGATCATTCCATTTGATCTTGGCCGCGTCGTATTGCAGCACGACAGCGCGCAGGATCTTGAGCTTGAGCCCGGCGACGTAGTGACGATCTTCTCCGAGGCGGATATTCGCCTCCCGGTTGCGCAGCAAAGCAAGCTGATCCGGCTGGAAGGCGAATTCAACCACGCGGGAACGTATCTTGCGCGGCCGGGAGAGACGCTGCGGGAGCTTGTGGAACGGGCCGGCGGCCTGACCCCGCAGGCGTATCTCTATGGTTCGGAATTCCGCCGGGAGTCAACGCGCCGCATTCAGCAGCAGCGCATGGATGAGTATGTGCAGAATCTCACCATGCAGATGGCGCGATCGAGCCTTGCCATGGTCTCCTCGGCGGTTTCTACCGCGCAGGATCTGTCCAGCAGCACGATGGCCAACACCAACGAACAGCAGATTGTCGCCGAGCTGCGCCAGGTCCGGGCGACGGGCAGAATTGTGTTGCAGTTTCGGCCGGGCAGCGCGGGAAACGTCCAGATTCCGGATATTGCCCTCGAAAACGGCGACACGTTCATCGTGCCTTCCCGTCCGGCGAATGTGAACGTCATCGGCGCGGTATATGACCAGAATTCGTTTCTTTACAACCCGGATCAAACGGTAAAGAAATACCTGCACCTGGCCGGAGGCCCGAACCGCAATGCGGACAAGGGTCATGAATTCATTATTCGCGCCGATGGAGAAGTGGTGAGCCGGGATAGCCTTTCCTCGTCGCCCTGGATGAGCAATTTCGAGAGCCTGCGCCTGAATCCGGGAGATACGCTCGTGGTTCCGGAAAAAACCTTCAGGCCAGGTGCGCTGCGCGGGTTCCTGGATTGGTCGCAGTTGTTCTCGCAATTCGCCCTGGGGGCGGCTGCTTTGAGCGTGATTCAGTAAGACGGCAGAAATTCCCGTCTTACGTTCCTTTTGGGGAATGGTCCAAAGCTGCACAGGGGTTGCATCCGGCAGATGCAACTTTTTGTGGCCCGGCAGGTTCTTACCTGCTAAAGATGAAAGTATCCAGGGCCGGATAGGGCCATTTGGGCAGGAATGTAGTTAAGTTTATAGATTTCTCAGCCGGTTATCCTCAGGGTCAAGGCTCCTGCAGGTGAATTTGCATGGATTTTCCGATGGGCTCAGGAAAGCTTGAGAGGTCGCAGGCATGTGGTAATCTTAGCTTTCCTTGCTGTACGGGCCTCGGGGTGTGTTGCTGTTTCGTTCGGGGGGAAATGGATGAGTTCCAACTATTCGCTGGTGGACATTCTGAGCGAAATGAAACGCGAAACGGAGGATTCCGTCCAGGGTTTCGGAGCCGTCCAGGAAGGACAGGTTACGCACGCGGATGCCGCCGGCTGGAGCATTTCCGGATCGAAGCGGCTGTTTGACGTCCTGCTCTCTGTCTCTGTTCTGTCTGTGTTCAGCATCCCGATGCTGTTGATTGCCGCCTGCATCCGTCTCACCTCCGACGGGCCGGCAATCTTTGCGCAAAAGCGGGTGGGCCGGCATGGGCGCATGTTCACCATCTACAAGTTCCGCAGCATGGTGGTTCCGCGTGGGCCGCGGGGCGTCGGACTGACGCATTCCGGCGACGCGCGGATTACGTGGATTGGGGGCTGGCTGCGCAAGCTGAAGCTGGACGAGCTGCCGCAGTTCTACAACATTCTGCGTGGGGACATGAGCGTGGTGGGCCCCCGGCCGAAGCTGCTCGAATATGCGGATGAGCTGAGCCCGGAGTATCGCCCCGGAATTACCGGAGCCGCGACGCTGGCCTTCCGGCGCGAGGAAGAGATTCTGGCCTGCGTGGCTCCAGGCGAGATCGAGACGTTCTATCACGAGCAGATCAAGCCTTTGAAGGCTAGGATTGACGCGCAATACATGATGAGCGCGACCTTCATTTCCGACATGCGTATTCTGCTCTCCACCCTCTGCTCCAGCCTCATGCCTGAGCACTCCACCGCGCTGCAATATCACGAAGTCGTAGCTGTGCCCCGTCGCACCGCTCAGGTTACCGAACCGGTTCAGTAACTCGGACGATTTCCTGGTCTTTGGAACTGCCTCGGCAGTGTTGGATTCTTCGAAGATATGAAAGAGAAGACGCTTGTCCGGGTGCGGGATGAGCCGCTGTGCCGCGAAAGGATGCACTGCCGGCGGAAAGGTGTGATTTCTGGCTGGTTTGGTGCCGGGAGGGGGGGTCGAACCCCCATGACCGCAAGGGTCGGCGGATTTTGAGTCCGCTGCGTCTGCCAGTTCCGCCATCCCGGCTCTGCACTGCAACTTTAGTTAATTCAATAGCTTACTTGAAACCTATTGCATCGTTGCTGTGGCCTCAAGAGTGCTGGTGGCAGTAGTGGTGGCACCTGTCTCCTGAGTCTCCCTAGTATCGCACAGCCGCTGGACTGCATCCAGTCTGTGCTTGGGTGCGAGGTGGGCGTACCGGCAGGTCATCTGGATGGTTTTGTGGCCCATCAGTTCCTGGACGGTGCGCAGGTCAACGCCAGCCATGACTAACCGGCTGGCAAAGGTGTGTCGCAGGCAGTGCCATGTGAATTTCTGGATTCCAGCTTTTTTGAGAGCCGCTTCAAACCATGCACGCGGATTGGAGAGCTTCTCGCCATAGCAGTTCAGAAAGACATCTGGACTGTCGTTTGCCTGCTTTTGGGCCGTCTTGAGCGCCGCAATCGCAGAATCGTTGAGTTCGATGAACCGGGGATCGCCATGCTTGCTGCGGGGGATGGTGATGAGCCTCCGCTCGAAGTCGATCTGTTCCCAGGTCAGGTTGTACTGCTCACTGAGCCGCATCCCCGTGTTGAGCGCCAAATCAAGCTCCGGCAGATGATGCGGGCATTTCTCCAGTACGGCAATCCGCAGTTTCCGTTCCTCGTCGGGAAGCAGGTAGCGGATCACAGCGTTGTTTTCGCGCCGTGGGCGAACAAGCCGCGCGGGGTTAGTTGGCACTTTGCCGTTTTGCACGGCTACCCGAAAGACCAGCGATAGCAGCGCGCGATAGCGGTTGAGTGTGGCGGGCTTTAGTGGAACCTGCTCCTTGCCAACTTTGCGTTTGAGACCGTTCAGCCAACGCTCGATGTCGCGTGGGCGGATTGCATCCGCCGGTCGTCCACCGAACTCTGCCAGAACGTGATTCATGCGAATCTGGTCATCCTCAAAGCTGATTTTGTGAGAGCGTGAATACTCCAGCGCATCTTTGGCGATGTCCTCGAAACGGATGACTACTACGTTCCGAAGAATCGGCAGTTTCTTGCCTTCCACAATCTCTGTGCGGCGCTTCTGGTACAGCGTGATGGCTGAACTTTTGCGCCCTACTCTTTCCCGATGACGGCGACCCTCAGTATCGAAATACTGAATCCACCAGACACCGGAGCCGGGAACCTTTTCAAAGACACCTCGCGTTTTGTTTTCCTGTTCTTTAGCCATAGCTCCTTGTCCATGAAGTCTGTTATGTCCTGGCAGAACACAGCAGCGGACTCCAGTGTTGCATAGTCGCGCTGCTGGTTCCAGATGCCGTCGTTTATCGGTTTCCGAAACTTTGTTCTCCACGGATAAAGGCGACCAAAGCCGCCCTTGTGATGAGAACGCGTCTTCCGATTCGACGGGTTGCGATCCTCCGCTTTTCGATCAGGTAATCGAGGAGGCGGATGGATATGGACAGGATGTGTGCAGCTTCCCTTCGAGAGTAGAGGAGCTTCTCAAAGGGATGCTGCGGTGGATGGAGTAGTGAGGTTGTAGTGTTCATGCGCATTGCAACGGCGATGCGCGCAAGTGCACGAGATAGTAAAGTCGTCGCGCATTGCGTTGCCAAAATACCCTGTTGCATACGCGGACACGCTTAACAGTTCAATCTGTCTCATAATCAGGCAGGGCAGACGGGCGCGGGATTTCGGTAACTCAACAAGTTAGGAAAAGCTATAATAGAAATACGAGGAAAAGCGGGCGGCTGCACCTACACACGCATTACTTTTCTCACCTACTCCTCGTTCTGAGCCCATCAGGAAGTTCTTGAATCATGTGTTGCTTCTGGCGTTTTGCGCTGGACAGGGAGGTTGTATGGAGTCATCGTATATCGGGGACAACATCGATCTGCTGCGTGAGTTGGAGCCGCTCCGGCGAAGCTGGCAGTTGAAGGTCGAAGGCCACTGGCCGGGGGAGATTTCGCCGGATACTATGCGCGAGTTGGACAGCATACTGGAACGGATCCCGGACATGCCCTCGCTGACCTTGCATTTTGAGGGCGGCATGAGTGCAGAGGTCACGCGAGATTTTCCCAGCGAGTATCTGAATTCGGTGGATCGTGGAATCGCCAAGATGTTTCAGGAGGATGCTTCGCTGCTGGGGATTTCCTTCCCGGCGCACGGCCGCTATCCGGGCCACTGTGCGACCCGGCAGGAGCCTAGCTGGTCGCCGTACAAGATGGAGAGCACACGAATCCTGGGCCGGCTTCGGAATGGGGAAATTGGCGAGGAAGAAGCATTCGACTTGCTCAGAGATCTGTCCTCGCCGGAGGAAAATGCCGGGGCGTTTATAGCCGTGCGAATGCTAGCGCTCGAAAAATAAACTCCTATGGGAAAAATAAACTCCGATGGGATTGCTTCTTGAATAATCAAGGCACAGAATCTACGGATGGTTGAGCGCGAACCTTTCAAGAGCTAGCGCCATCTCCTTACGCTTGGTCCAGATCAGTATCTCCCATTCCTTCACGGACTGTTGATAGTTCTCGCGGTCCTTTCGCATTGCCTTATAGCCTTCTTCGATAGTCTCTGCATCGTATCTGTCCGCCCGATGTCCCTGGAGATAGGAGACGGCATTCATGATCTCCGTAACGCGCTTCCAGTATCGATTTCCCTTCATCTGGTCCACGACGTAAAAGAGGAAGTAAAGAGTAAATCTCTGGACTTGACCAGCAGTCATCTCCGGCTGCATTGGTTTCCATAACCGACACCGTGACCATTCAAGCTCATCCGTCAACTCGCCTAGTAGATCGACAACACGGGAGAGCCGATTCACTTCAGAGTCCGCGAAATGCGATACGGGCGGTTCGTAGTCTCTGGCGAATCGCACTGCAATAGACTCATCTCGCTCATTGGCATAGTTGCGCAATTCGACCACCTTCATCCGAAGTTTTTGCAGGGCCGTATTAATCCGTGGAATTCGCGCGAGAAAGGTACGTATGGTTTCCCTCTCCTCGTCAAATTCCGTGGTGTGTGTGTCGAGATGTACATACTCCCAGATGAGCCAGAGCAATCCCGATAGATGGACGCGCGGGCCGGCCATATCTTCGATAGCTCGCTGCAATTCTGTACTCCGAAGCGCGTATTCGATCAAGCGGGTTGCATGGGATTTATAGGGCTCATACAGCCAGCCGGGAGCTATCCAATCCCATTTCATACGGACTTCGTCGCCTACAATCTCGAAATTGGTCAACTGTTCAAGCCATGTAGCGGCATCTGATTCGGTCCATTGCCTCATCCTCATCCTTGCTGGCCTCCGGAATCTCATATCGACAGAATCGGCAGGCAAGATGAAATCGTTTAGGGGCTAGGGTAATTTAAGTGGGACGTCGCGCTGGTTTACCGGGAAATCTCCGACTTACTCCGGCCAGTGCGGGAATCTCCTGCACTATGCGTCAGCGAGTCCGCCCGTGAACTCTGCTTTTCGAGGCTTCTCCATACTGGTTTCCTGGATTGATTCCGTTGCGTCTCGCGGTCGCCGCGCGGGCCGAAGACCGCACGCGCAGTCCGCTCTGCATAGAGATTCCAGTCGCGTTCCGTGGCTGCACGTCCGATAGGCGCATATTCCGCAAGGGACTTGGCAATCGCTTCCTGGCTGTGCCCGGTCACGCGCATTCGCACGGCAATCATCCAGTCGAGCTGTGACGGATTCCGAACCTTCATATATTGCAGGATGTCCGCCTTGTGTACCTCATAGGTGTTGTTCGGCAGTGCGGCGGCGGAAGCCTCCGCGACCTGCGGTTGCAAATCCCGATTCAGAATGCTTATGCCATGCTTAGTGGCGAGCTTCGCGCACAGATACTTGAACTCTGCTGTTCCATCCACCCGTACCGTGCCCCACTTCTGTTGTGCCAGTTTGAGCGAAGCAAGTACGGATGCCTCATCGGTGGTCTCAAGGACTTCGATTCGCCGGCCACGATCACGGAAGCAGATCAGATTGAGCGTGCTATATCGCCGATATGTAATCGCAAGCACACGTCCGGCGGAGGATTGTTCGATCGAGGCCTGGAAGCCCGGAAGCTCCCGAGCCGCTCGCGATGTATCACCCTCGCCGGAAATCTCTCCCGGCAACGGCTGCGAAATTCGATAACGCCATTCCCGAACGAGATGCTCCCCTCCGCACTCCTGCAGGTATTGTTCATAGCCCGTGCGTCGGCCAAAGCGTCCGCGCAGTTCTGCACGTTCCTTCTCTTGCTGCTCTTTCAGGCCCTCATGTTCGCCACGCTGTTCTTCGGCCAGTAGATGCCGCGCAACATTCAGCTCTAAGCCCGGCCACGAGCCGTCTCCAATCAGCACTCTGCGTTGTTCCCGGAACTCCACGCGCTGAGTCTCGCGCTCGACGCGATGCTTGGAGCGCTGCTGTTTAACAGCAAGGCTCTTTTCTCGTTTCCGACGAGATCGGATTGCCCGATACTCCTGCCAGTGTGCGCTATCTGTGTCGAGTGGTTGAGGCACAAGACGAACCTGCTTTCTTATGCCGGTTTGCCGATCTTCTTCATATGCTCCCAGCCTCTGCTCCATCCGCGTCTTGCTGAACTCCCGCCCGATAGAAGATGCCTTAATTGGCTGCTGGCCCACCCACAGCACAGCCCCGCTGCCCTTCAGTTCATAGCGCATCCCAATCAAGGACAGATCGTCATGGACCTGCTGCCAGCTTTCCGCGCCAAATACTCTTGGAGCAGCGTGTTCCATAGCAATCCGCTCACAGGACTTCTCGCCGGCCGCAATCTCCCGGTCCCGTGTCCTTGCTCGGAGCGTTGCCTGCGAATCATTCGAGCGGCGAACGATCTTGCCATCTTCCCGGCAAACATACCGCGCGCCAGCCTCCGGCTCCCATCCCTGTACCCGCTCAATCTCCGCCAGCGCCCGATGTGCCCGAATGCGGCTCCATCCCCGATCCGTTACGCGGTAGGTCGCAGGATGAACGCGGTTCAACACGACATGAAGATGATAGTTGTCGGTGTCCTTGTGCAATGCGCACATAGTCAGATGCTCTGGAGTCATCCGCAGATGCTGCTTGAGCCGTGTGACAGCATCGCGACACTGTTCGATGGTCGGAGATTCGCCTTCCTTCCAACTGAAAATCCAGTGATCGACAGGGTCTTTGCTGCGAGCCGCCTCCTGGGCCAGCGCGATCATCTCAGCGCGCTGTCCATGCCATGACGATGAATAGAAATCCCCGGACGAAAATACGGATTCAACCTTGTCGACTGGCTTTTTCCCGCGGGCAGCGATGTAATCGAGCAGTACGCCGATGCGGGTAGCTTTGCTCGATTCCATCCTTCGATTCTCGATGAACTTAACGATCATTGCGTGCCGGCCGCCAGCCGCTCTATCGTTGAACGCAAAATTCGAATAGCCTCCACGCACTCCCGCACCACATCAGGATGCTGCGCCAGCAACTTGCTGGTGAGCTTCAGCAACCCTCCCTGTCTCCGCAGTTCGCGGAGCATCGTCGCATCCACATCGGCAATCACTGGCCGGCCCAGTATGCGCCGCCGCGCCAGCTCGCTCATGGTGAGTCCCGCAGTCTCGGCATCCTCCCGAAGCCGGATGCTCTCCTCTTCGCTCATGCGCATCCCAAATCGGATGATGGAGCGTTCTTGTTTCCGTCTCGTAAAGGTCATCGTCTCTCCCTGCGCATGGCGCGTTCGGTGTTTCAGGATGAGCCTTCATGCGACAAGCGAAGCGCGGAGCATGGAAGGCGGCGGGCTGGGCGGACACTTTGTCTACGTACAGCCCGCATCCTGTACCGCTGTTCCGACACATGAACGGTATTTCTTTATGCAGACGGAAGTAACGGTTTTCATGAGTATCGGCGCGCCTTGGCGAGTTGAAAAGGAAATTACGACAAAAGCTTGCATCGGAAGGAAGGGGCTTGCATATTTGCGCATGGATGCGAATTGCCCTGTATTGACGCGCCTCTTGTGCATCGCAATCGAATCACAATACTGCTACTGTGAAGTTGTTATTGCAGCACACAAGGAGAAATGAAAATGGCTCGAAAAGACATCATCACAGGCGAGGTAATGGAGGCCGCGCTCAGAGCGCTTGACAAACTCATTGCAACTCCACCATCACCGAAAGAGAAAATCTACTCGCGGAAAGAAGTGTTTTTGTCGTTGCGCGCAAAAGCAAAGGAAGCGATGACAAAGGGATATTCTCTGGAAGCTGTTCTCAATAGCTTGCGCTCTGCTGGAATCGAAGCATCGGAATCAACTGCGCGCCAGTATCTCAAGCCAGGAAAATCGCGCAAGCGTGAGGTTATGCTGAAGTCTGCTCTTTCCGTACAAAAGCGGGCTGTCGGCAGATCAGAGTAGCGGACGTGGCTGTGTGCAATGGACGACAATGCAAACACTATTTGTTTGTATTGGTCTGGTGGCTCAGAAGAGCCTGATAAATGAGACGGTAAATGAGTCACTTGCCACGGGCGCGCAGCTCATCTAAAATTTAGATGAAAGGATGACTATGCGAAACGAGGTTCAATTCAAGCTGAAGGATGCGAGCTACGTTCTAGGGGTATCGCCGAAAGACCTCCAGAATCTGGTGCAGTTTGGCGTACTCGATCCGCCGCGCCAGGACCGTTTTTTCGTCTTTGATTCCGCGACGCTGCTCAAGGCCAAAGTAGCCCTTTACCTGAAAGAATCGCTTGGAACCTCTGTGCCGCTGTTGGCACGGTTCACCACGGAGATTTTCAAGGATATGCCCAGGTCAAAGATAAGCAAGGCTCGCAACATCTCCATCCTTTCGCGTCCGCTACGAGGCGAAAAGCCGGTCAGGATCGAGGTGCCGGTGCAGGCGCTGGCTGCGGAGTTAGCAGCTCGAATTCCAGCGGTCGAGTCGCCGAGCAAGAGCGCTAAGGCGAGCGAGCATAATCAGTGGAAAGAGGAAATCATGCGCACCTTTTCACAGGCCGCAGATGATCTGGCGGGAACTACGGAGCAGGACATTCTGGACGAGATCAAGCGCTATCGCGCCGAACGAAAGAAGTCACCGGAGATCACCGTAGTTGCCCTACCTGAAGAAAAAACGGCCTAGAGGCGTCGTGGATACTTCCGTGCTGGTTGCGGGGATTGCTGCATTCAAGAAGCCCGTTCCCGGTACGCTTGTTGCAAGCGCTGAGATGCTGCACGATTGGATCGACAACCGCACCTTTACATGGCTGGTGAACGAAGAAATCCTTGAGGAGTACAAGGTAATTCTCGCTCGCCGCAAGGTGCGGCCTCATCTCATTGGCGCTGCAATCAACCTGATCCGCTCGGTGGCAGAAGAAATTCCGTCTGCCGGAGGATACGATATTTCGCCTGATCCATTTGACGAACCGTTCTGCGCTTGTGCCGAGGATGGCAATGCCGATTTCATCGTTACGCTCAATCCCAACGATTTTCCGCAACGCAAGCTCAAAGCCCATGTAATCGCACCGGATGCTCAAATTCCAACAACAGGGAAAACAAGACTCGGCTCATCATAATTTGCAGGATTAACTGATGTTAAACAACCAGTTACCGAGTGCCGTTTCGACCAGTTTGGAATGGCACTCGGATTTCAATCCACGCGCCCCCGTGGGGGCGCGACCGCGCTGCCATGAGCCGTTCTGCCACGGCTGGTAGTTTCAATCCACGCGCCCCCGTGGGGGCGCGACTATTTGCTCGCTGCTGGAGTTGGTCGAATTGATCGTTTCAATCCACGCGCCCCCGTGGGGGCGCGACTTTGCGTCGTCGATCAGCTTTTTGATGCCGGTGTAGTTTCAATCCACGCGCCCCCGTGGGGGCGCGACGTTTTGCCGGTGTGAAACTCGCGGATGTTGGTGCTGTTTCAATCCACGCGCCCCCGTGGGGGCGCGACCATGGTCAGTTCACCATGTCCACGCGATGATGCCGCGTTTCAATCCACGCGCCCCCGTGGGGGCGCGACACGAGAACCTATCGCTTGAGGACCGCGAGCACCGTTTCAATCCACGCGCCCCCGTGGGGGCGCGACTGGAGCGCCGTGGACGATTACGCGCAACTGCTCAAGGTTTCAATCCACGCGCCCCCGTGGGGGCGCGACAACAAAGCAAGCGCCCTATAACGTGCCGTGGGGGTTTCAATCCACGCGCCCCCGTGGGGGCGCGACGGGAAACCGGAGAATGCAGGCCACGGGCCTGAAACAGTTTCAATCCACGCGCCCCCGTGGGGGCGCGACCCGCCGGCGCTCGGGTTAGATACTACTTTGAGGGGTTTCAATCCACGCGCCCCCGTGGGGGCGCGACATGCGCCGTGATGGATGAATCATGCGCTCATCAGAGTTTCAATCCACGCGCCCCCGTGGGGGCGCGACGCTGATTTCGGCTATTACCGTGGCGGCTCAAGCTGTTTCAATCCACGCGCCCCCGTGGGGGCGCGACAAGACCATCTCCCGCGCTTCCGCGTAGCTCATTGGTTTCAATCCACGCGCCCCCGTGGGGGCGCGACGGAGGATGCGGCTTGCGGCCGCGCTCATCGATGATGTTTCAATCCACGCGCCCCCGTGGGGGCGCGACTGCACGCCGGGCGCGAGGTTCGCCTGGGAGAAGCTGTTTCAATCCACGCGCCCCCGTGGGGGCGCGACAGGACGCGGTAGCCCAGCGCGCCAAGGGCACAGGTTTCAATCCACGCGCCCCCGTGGGGGCGCGACGCCGTGATGGATTCGAGCGGCGACGGCGATATTGTTTCAATCCACGCGCCCCCGTGGGGGCGCGACATCGGGATGTGCTGAGCAGCGCTCCCTGCTTGCAGTTTCAATCCACGCGCCCCCGTGGGGGCGCGACGAAGAAGAAGAGTTGGCATTTGGTTCAACCAAAGTTTCAATCCACGCGCCCCCGTGGGGGCGCGACGCCACAGGTGGAGCACACTTCATCGTCCGGATCGAGTTTCAATCCACGCGCCCCCGTGGGGGCGCGACGCGCGCGAAAGCGGATCAAGTGCAAGTCCTGGTGGTTTCAATCCACGCGCCCCCGTGGGGGCGCGACATGCTAACGAAGCATTGGCTGAGCGCGATATTGAGTTTCAATCCACGCGCCCCCGTGGGGGCGCGACAAGTTGCGATGGTTGGCTGCACGCACGCCGACGCGTTTCAATCCACGCGCCCCCGTGGGGGCGCGACGTAAATCTGATTGAGAAGATTATTTGAAGTTGGAGTTTCAATCCACGCGCCCCCGTGGGGGCGCGACGCAACTGCGACAGTTACAACTGAATTTATTAGTTGTTTCAATCCACGCGCCCCCGTGGGGGCGCGACATGAATCGCCGAGTTGCGGAAAGTAAATTCCGATGTTTCAATCCACGCGCCCCCGTGGGGGCGCGACGAAACAAGCGTAAGGTGCTTTCCATCGGTGTTGTGTTTCAATCCACGCGCCCCCGTGGGGGCGCGACTAAATCAACAAAAAAATTTGCGGCGTAAAATAATGTTTCAATCCACGCGCCCCCGTGGGGGCGCGACCCAAGTTAGCCGGTGCGCTAAATACCGGCCAGGACGTTTCAATCCACGCGCCCCCGTGGGGGCGCGACCGGTAATAATGAATACCGCGCCAATAAGGATGAAGTTTCAATCCACGCGCCCCCGTGGGGGCGCGACGAAACAAGCGTAAGGTGCTTTCCATCGGTGTTGTGTTTCAATCCACGCGCCCCCGTGGGGGCACGACCGCATTGGGTTTTACCGCTACCCGTGCGGCCAATGTTTCAATCCACGCGCCCCCGTGGGGGCGCGACTGCGAACGATTTAAGGGCTGCGGAAGCACCTGTGTTTCAATCCACGCGCCCCCGTGGGGGCGCGACGAACATCATCGCAGGATAACCACTATCGAAGAAAGTTTCAATCCACGCGCCCCCGTGGGGGCGCGACACCGCCGTTGTGTATATAAGAATTATCCGAAGTGTTTCAATCCACGCGCCCCCGTGGGGGCGCGACGAATGCAGAAACTTGTTGAGTTGTCGGAAGAGGGGTTTCAATCCACGCGCCCCCGTGGGGGCGCGACGGCTTGACTATACCATCTCTGGTTTCTTGAATTTACGGTACTGATTACGCGAAAGTTCTTATGTTCCCGGTAATTTCCAAATATGGAAAAGTATGCTTGGCAATATCTTCAATGTAATGAAAGAAATGGATCAAGCGCGGATACTCCTGAAGAAAGCTGTGCAATGCAGGTTCGCGCTAGAGAATAAGCGGACCTTCCGGGTTGTATCCAGGCTTTGCCCCCACATGTTCAACTCGACGCTGCCAGTTAGACCCGAGAAAATAGAAGCGAAGACTGTCTGATGCAGGATCAATGATGGCTGTAAGCCGGTCACGAAATTCTACCCAAAGAGCCGGTTCAACCAAGCACTCGAATACTGAAAACTGCACCCGCTGCCCATGATTCTGACATAGTTTTGCGATTTGACGCAGGCGTCGTCTGCCGGCATCTGTTTGAGTCCCCATATCGTAGGTCACTAGTACCATCATGCTGTTTATCTCCAGAAGAAAGATGGATAAGCATCCATATCTCCACGCAGATAGCGTGCGAGCAGCAACGCCTGCACATGGGGAATCAGGCCAAACGGTATGCGCTCATTGAGGAAGGGATGCTGAATCTCTTCCTGCTTACGTGATTGCCATGCAATAAGAACCTCTTTTCGCGTAGCATCATTCATCTGCACTCCACCGGATTCACCACGGGAAAAACCTCCTGGCGTAACCTGACGGCGATTGATGAGTGTGAGAGCAAGGCGATCCGCCAAAATTGGGCGTAATTCCTCCATCAAATCCAGAGCGAGACCTGCCCGTCCCGGACGATCACGATGAAGAAATCCAACTGCCGGGTCAAGGCCAACTGTTTCCAGTGCAGACGCTACATCATGCGCCAACAAAACATATAGAAATGACAACAAGGCATTCACATTGTCGAGCGGAGGGCGACGGCTGCGTGCGCGGAAAAAGAAATCTTCCTTCTGATGCAGAATGAGTTCGTCGAATACAGAAAAATAGGTTTGCGCTGCATCTCCTTCGACGCCTCGCAACTCGTCCAACGTGGCTGCTGAAGATAGCAGCCGGAGAGACTGTCCAAGCTGAATGGATGCGCGATTCACTGTCTCGGAAACGTGCTCACGTCCAGCGCGCAAAAGCGAAGTGCGGCAGTTGGCAATTTTTGCCGAAAGAACCGACCGCGCAATCGAAACCGAGTCTCTATCCTGGTCGGCTTGCCTATATTGCTCGCGGCGCAATAGGACATTGCCGTGAATCGGTCCTTGCACGCGTGCGAGAAAACGGCCATGTTCGCTCAGGAAACATACCCCAACGCTGCGCTCGGCGCAGAATGCCATCAACGGAGGACTCATGGCAACGACCCCAACGCAGACGATTCCCTCCAGCGTATGAATGGGAACACGCAGACGTGTTTCCTGCTCCACACGGACAAGCACGGTTTCTCCATCCTTACTCAGGTAGGCATTGGGAATGGTGACATACAGCGTGTTGAGAAGCTTTCTCACGACAGAGGCATCTCCTTTTCATCGTCCGGAAAATCCGGCTCCTGCCGGAGATTGGCGCTGATGACGCGCGCCAGGTACTGCGAGGCGCTGCCGGATTCAAGCGCGAGAGGCAGGCAAATTGACTTCATCGAGCAGCCTTCACATTTCTTTTCGTACACCGGCGGCGGAGTTCTGCCGGAGTGGAGAATCTGGTGCATCCGCGCAGCCATCTCTTCCACTTGCCGACGCAGAAATTCGTCAAAGACGATTTCTTCGCGGCGCTTTGCTTTTCCATCGTAGACAGCGCCCGTGGGAACGCGCACGCCGAGCATTTCCTCCATGCACAGCGCTTGTGCGCAGAGTTGCAAGCGGTAAGCAATGCTGCCCGACTTGTCTCGAGAGCGTTTGTACTCGATTGGATATGGCCGCCAGAGTCCGCGGCGGCGCGGCATCGGCACACCCGGCTCAGAACCGGAACATGGCAGAAATTCGACAACGTCCGCCTGACCGGAGAGACCAAGCCGGAAGGAATGCAAGGGCAATGTGCGGCGAATGAGCGCGCCAGGCCGCGATTCAATTTCCGCCGAATGCGCTTTCTCATGCAACAGCTTACCTTCGGCGGTAAAAAGATTCTCCTCCCACTGGCGTTCCAGATGAATCAACGCCCATCGCCTCTGGCAAAAAGCCAGATGCTGGAGACCTGAAAGTGGAAGGAGTTCTTCTTCCGTGTACATTGCGCCGCCTTGCCGCCGCTATGCAAGTCCATCGATGAACGTGATGCCGCCGGAAAGCGAACCCGGCTCAGGGAGCCGCACGTCGTAGTCCGTGAAGGCACGCGGAGTCTCAACGCCTGGCTTCTTTTCAACATGGATCGACTCAAAAAGCCGCTGCGCCTGTGCGTTGCCGAGCTTGCTTTCATGCTTGAAGACATACAGTCCACGTGCCGCCATTGTTCCACGCGCCGCCGAGCGGTCCAGGTCAAAGAGATTGCCAAGCGCCTTCCACAGTAGCGCCAGGTCGTCCTCGCTGAATCCTGTTTTTGCTGCAAAGACGGGATTGATATAGCCGTGCGTCAAGTAGAGGCCATAAGGGATGGTGTGCTTGTGGCCGATTTCGGTTGACGCGGAAGTGGAGTCTGCCTTCGCCTGCGTCGTGTAGGCCTGGCGCGTGATGGTGTGATCCGTGTCAAGGATGCGGTCGCGCGAGCGGGCAAAGGTGATCTGCACGGGGCCGCGCACCTGGCCGCAATTAAAATCGGTCGTGCTCATTACGGCTCCGAAAGCGCGCACATCGAAGAAATTCTGGCACATCCACTGGCGAGCCTTCTCAACGTCAGATTGCGATGTATTTTTCCCCGCGGCTTTCGGTGCATCGCCTTGCCCATTCCAGTTCTTGAATGGCTCGCTCTGGCGGCTTTCGAGAGAAAATCCGCTCTGAACGAAGATGCGGTTGCCCGTCTGCGGAATCGCTCCAGCCTCCGATGCGTAGAGCACGTAATCCCTCACCTTGCGCTTGAGCGCAACATCGGAGACAAGTCCCTGAAAGGTCTCAGGGTCGAAACGCGGGCTATTGTCCGCATCTGGGTCGCCGTTCGGGTTGCCATCCTGGCAGTCAAACAGGTACACAAAGTCATAGCGATTCTCAATCGTGCTCATTACTCGGTCTCCTCTTCGTTGATTTCGGCTTCGGTCGTTTCAGCGGTTCCGTTTGACTGCTTGTTACCAGCGGCGATTGCCCGCGTGCGAGCGTGTTCTGCTTTCTGGTGGTAGTAGCCGAGAGCAAAGAGGCCCTGGCCTTCAAGACCGAGTTGCTTCGGATAGGCTCCATCTGGCGATGCAGCGAGCAGATCGTGCAATTTCTCGAGCTGCGTGTTGATGCGTCTTGCCGCGCCGGGCTTATCGCGCTTCAACTTGCGCAGATGCTGCAGCGCCAGTTTCTCCAGGTTCGGAAATGCAACCGATGGATACGTGGACGCCAGGGCAAAGTAGCGGTCGAGAATGGAGGAATTGAGGTTCTTGTTCTCGTTGGAAGCGCGTTGGAGGTTCTCGAATTCCGCCATCAGGCGCCCGCAGACATAGGCCGGGATGGTGCAGGATGGGTCCAAACCTTCGCTCACTTGCTGTTCTCCTTTCCGGTTTCTTCGATTGAGATCGTTGACACAGATGCGAATCAGACTGACGGGCACGCGCAGCCGTGCCAGAGACATGGGGTCGGATTGCCGCTCGCTATCCTTTCCCTGCTTCTTGTCCTGATGAGGAAGTTTGCGCAGGTGCTGAAGCGCCTTGGCCAAGGTTGGGTGGCCAAGTGGCAATCCTTCGATGCCCCGCAGAATGAGTGCGAGCACTATCTGGTTGTCGGGCTTTCTCTTGTCTTCCGCGGTTTTCTTCTTGTAAATCACATCCAGCAACTGCTTGAAGCGCAGGGGCGGCGCTTCTTCGCCGTCGTATTGTGGATACTCGACGCGCAGTTCGCTGTGCCAGTTGCGAAGATTCTTTTTAACGGCAGGCAGGGCCATGTCCACCCAGTGATGCACGCGCAGCCTGCCGCCATTGCCGGAAACAGCCACCATGTAAAAGCGATTCGTGTCCACGTCGCGCGGATCATAGCTGAGCAGCTTTTTCACCTCTGCTGGGTCGGCGCTGTCCAGAATATCGAATGCGTTGATGTCTTTCGGATCACGGAGCCAATAGAGAAAGCCCATCCCGGCAATGTCCTTGCGCCGTCCCTTATCCTGCTTGAGCAGATCATTGAAAGCGAGCACATAGGCCAGCGCACGATCCGGCGAAACTGGACTGTTGTGGTTTTTATCCCAACCGTAGGATTGAAAGGAGGGCTTATCAAAGGACATCAGTGCCACGCCTTTCGGCTGCCCACCCAAGTTCGACAAGCCTTTGATAGGTTCATGCGTTGGGGCAATCTGACCAATCCGGCCGGAGATCATGCACTCAGCGACTATCTCGCCTTTAGATCGTTTTTTCGGCTTGCCTGACACCCGCTTTGCATACTCAACGCTGTAATGCTTTCGCCAGTACTCAACCACCGTCGCCAACTCGGACAGAGGCTCTCCTACAGCAAGGGCCACCAACGATCCGGCTTTCGCTTCGCGCAGCGCCTCGCGCGCCTTTTGTATCTCTTCCTCGTTGGCATAGAAGGAGGTGCAAGAGGCCAGCGCGGCATCTTTTGTCTCTGTGGCAGCCATGTTGATTAGCGCCACGAATGCTTCAAAATGCCTTACAGCCTTTTCCTTGTCTGCGGGTTTGTCGGGTGTCCAAGTCCCCACGCCCAGCACATAGGCAATGTCGTCAGTGCCTAGCAGCGGATGCTCGCCGCTGTTGCGATTCACAGGCGAGCGCGGAACGGACATGGGCATGGGAACCTGCACTTCCTTTTTGCCGCGCGTCTCAGATTTCATTCGTGGCATCACGTTCAGGAATCTTCCCTGCCGCGAGATGTTGAGTCGCCACGGAACCGGCTTCATCTCCCATGCCGCGTCGCTCAGTTCCTCGCTCAGATAATGGTCGGCGTATTCTGCTAGCGCTTGTACGAGCATTCGAGCACCTCCCGCCTGCGTTCTGCCTCTGGCAAAGCTCGCTCCGGATGGGTCTCCAGCACGCCGTTCACAAGCCGCGCCTCAAAGAATGCCGCCTTGTTCCCGTCCGTTAGAAACGCGATGTCATAGAGCATTCGGCCAATCTCCATCGTCTCGGCAATCGGAACATCGTCCGGGAGCGGCGGCCCGAATTCGGCGGCAAACTCGCGGCATCCAAGATACGGCCGATGGAAACACTGGCCCTTCTCAATTCTGCGTTCCATCATCGCCATGTATTTTGCGGGTGTGTTATCGCCCGATGTGTCGAAGACGTGCGGGTAGGCATCGATCCAGTAGGCGACATCGCGCAGCAGTGTGGTGTTACGCGGAGTGCCGTCCGTCCCCTGTCCCGCGCCAGCCACAAGCGGAGTAAACTGCTCAGGGTCTTTCATCCACTTTTTTACTACTGCCGGCGAGAGCTTGCTTTGCACCTCATTGCGCAGCACGCTCAAAAAGCGGATCGGCTTAAGCACCGTGATGCGCGTAACGATCCAGCGCATCTCCGGACGCCAGCAGATAGAATCCAGGATGTTGCGTGCCGCCGATGGCGTCATCACCGGATAAGAAAATCTCTCTACCTTTGCCTCGGGCCGCGTAAAACACGCGAAATCGCCCGAAACGCGGACGCGAATTGTTGGAATGGGCATATATTTGCCTCCTATTTGCGCGCAGAAATCTCCCGGCACAAATAAGGTAAGATTTGAAACTGTAAAGAGGCCCGGACAAACAATAACACGCGAATTTGGCGTGTACCTTATAGAACAAGCACGGCAGGGCCAGTTTCAAAGGTCAGACCAAGCTGCTCATCGTAGCCGTGATCGACGGCAACCCAGATTTCGTCTCCCGTTGGTAGGGAAAGTGATTCCAGTACGCCTTCAGCACGCTTGAACTCCGATGGGCTCAACCCTACCGTATGCCTCTGAAGCTCTCGCCGTAGTTCTCGCAACCGCAGGCCGGTTGCCAGACGCTTTTCTGGATCGAACTCGTGTGTTTGCGACAAACTACGCAATTCCTCAATCGCCCGTTTCGCTTCTTCGTCATCCGGCACAAGCACATCCTGCGCGCGGCTTGAGATCATCTCAAACTGCTCGGCGAGCGTTGCAAAATTGCGGTGTGCACGATGTTCGATGAGCTGCTCGCCCAGATCGATTCCGCTTGCGCCGTAATACCGCTCAAAGTACGTTTGGATCGCCTCAGTAGAATCGACCTGGATACTTTCACCGCTCTCCAGCGCCTCGCCAATAAGAGCTTCTGTCACTCCGGTTGCCTCCGTATATTCATTCGGAGGCAACTTATGTTCCTGGGGACGAAAGACAACCACTTTCCCGCCTGGCCTGCCAATCTCGGCGGTTCTTTTGCCCTCACGGTCGGCCCGGCCCGCAGCCTGAATAATGGAATCAAGCGGTCCCAGTGCGCGCAGCACCAGCGGAAAGTCCACGTCCACGCCGGCCTCCACCAGTTGCGTGGAAACCATACGGCACGCTTCGCCATTCCCGAGCCGGTCACGAATTATCTTCAGCACTCGCAGGCGGTGCGCCGCGCACATCCGCGTGGAAAGATGAAAAATCCCGTCCCGATCCAAACCATCTGCCGCTGCGGCCTTGAGCAGTTCCTTGTAAAGCGTAACCGCGTGCTCGCGCAGGTTCACAATCGTCATGCACTGTTGCTCGGCGAACATCCGCTCAGCAACTTCGCTCCAACGGATCGGTGATTTAATCTCCCATTGCAACTCAACACGCTTGAGATTCCGCCGCAACTCGTCCGGTTGGCGAATAATCTCAGTCAAAGTTCCTGGCTCCCAGCGCAGGTCTTTTTTGTGGGAAGGGCGTTCAAAAGCTGGTTGCGTAGCCGTGGAAAAGACAAAATTCGTATCCCAGTCCTCCGCCAGCTCCTCCATCATGCCCAGCAGCGGCCCAAGCAGCCTGCGCGGAAGCGTCTGCACCTCGTCAAGAATCACGATGGACCGAGCGATGTTGTGTACGCGGCGCAGATCGGCGGGATGGTTGGAAAACAGGCTTTCGAAGAAGCGCACCGAGGTTGTTACAATCAGCGGCGCATCCCAGTTCTCCACCTCCGGCCGCAAACCGGTTTCTTGAAACTGTTTTTCGTCGTCACCTTCTGCATCCCGAGTGGGCATGAAGTGGTTCTCGTCCCCTCGCGTCAGTTTCTGAATGCTGCCGGAGTGATGCTCCAGCAGTGCGTCTTTGCTGAAGATGTCTGCATACACGCTGGCGTTTTGCTCAATGATAGACAGATACGGGATGACGACGATAACGCGCCGGAAGCGCTCAGGAAAAAGCGCGGCGCGCCGCAGCGCGAAAGCCATCGCGGACAGCGTTTTGCCGCCGCCCGTGGGCACGGAAAGTGAGAAGAGCCGATGCGGCCACGCGGCCGCATCCAGACAATCCTGCAATACCGCAGCGCGCGCCGCCATTACGTCTTTAGCCGTTGTTCCTGCCCGCTGTTTCAAGTTCTCGATGTGTGCCAGCAATGCCTTCAGCCGCTCATCCGCCCGCAGAGACTCCTGTTTCGCAGAGCGTCCGGCCGTATCGAGTCTGTCCGCATCTACCAGGCAACTGAAAAGCATTCGCGTGGTCAGGTCCATGCTGCCGCATCTCATCAGTTCCGATACATTCTGAGACCCATCCAGATCCGAGAGGGCGTGATGCAAAGGCTCGCAATCTTCTGTTGCCTCTGTGACCAGACCCTGAGCTTCGCATTGATAAGCCGGGTTGAGCAGCTTTTCCTTCAGGCTGCTCCGATCCGCCAGTCCCGCATGATGCCCGGCGATTACCGCCGCGACAGGTTCGAGTGCCGGTCTCCTCGCCGCTCCCTGCACGCCGAAGTAGGCAAGCATCGCGCCATGAATCGCGTGTTGTGGATGTCCGCGGCCAGTCAGAAGCATTCGTTGAAACGCTTCCATATATTTTCCCAAGTCGTGAAAAAGGCCCGCCACCTCCGCCATCCGAGCGAGCAATTCATCCTTGGGCTTCGCAGTTAAAGCCAACTGCTTGGAAAGTCGAGCAACAGCCTCCAAATGAACAGAAAGAGGCTGCCAACCCGCATAAGGGTCCAGGGAAGACTTCTCTGATTGCGAAGAGTGCGCCCAATATTGAGTTGGCGGCATTGGTTTGGATTATTCCTACACCAGCTTGCGTTCAGTGTAGCGCCGTCATCAAGTAGCCCGCTGCAATTTCAACCCTGCCGATTCATTTGGAATGAGCCAAAGACATATCGGTGGCAGTTTTGGTGGCACTTGGCCGGGAAATTTCGTGCGACTCCATTCGAGTCGATGCAGCGGAAGAATTTGCAGGTGATTGAAAAGGCGGTGCTTGCATGAGGTAGTGCTGTTTGGTGCGTTGCAGTGCAAAGCCGGAGAAGAGATTTTGAGTCCGCTGCGTCTGCCAGTTCCGCCATCCCGGCTGATTGGGTGGGCAGTTTTGAGTATCGCATAGGGTGGATTGGCGGCGCCAGCATCTGGTGAATACGCCGGATGATGCGCTGTACGCTGAGTTGCCCCGGAGTTTCCACAAGAATGGGGCTCCCGGACGGTAGACGGGAATTATGAAGATCGTGCGACAATGGGGATAGAGCGATGAATCCTGCCCCGTCTGCCGTTCTCCCCGAGCCTGTCGAGGTCACTCCGGAGCTGCTGGCCCAGCACAGCATTACTGCGGAAGAGTATGACCGCATCCTGAAGGCGCTTGGCCGCGTTCCTTCCCTTACCGAGCTTGGCATCTACAGCGTGATGTGGAGCGAGCACTGCTCCTATAAGTCGTCGAAGGTGCATCTGCGGCGGCTGCCGACGAAGAGCGACCGTGTGGTGCAGGGGCCGGGCGAGAACGCCGGCATTATCGACGTGGGCGATGGCTGGGCTTGCGCCTTCAAGATCGAGAGCCACAATCATCCGAGCTACATTGAGCCGCACCAGGGCGCGGCGACGGGCGTGGGCGGCATTTTGCGCGACATCTTTACGATGGGCGCGCGGCCGCTGGCGGTGATGGATTCGCTGCGCTTTGGACCGCTTGCGGTTGAGCGCGGCACGGAGCCGGAGCTGGTGACGAAAAACCACTCGATTGTTGAGGGTGTTGTCGATGGCATTGCCAGCTACGGCAACTGCTTCGGCGTGCCGAACCTCGGTGGCGAGACGAAGTTCGAGGCTTGTTACAGCGGCAATCCGCTGGTGAATGCCTTTGCGCTGGGTTTGGTGCGGCACGACGAGATTTTTTACGGCAAGGCCAGCGGCACGGGGAACCCGGTGATTTACGTCGGCGCGAAGACGGGACGCGACGGGATTCACGGCGCGACGATGGCTAGCGAAGAGTTCAAGGAAGGCTCGGAGCAGAAGCGGCCCAATGTGCAGGTGGGCGATCCGTTTATGGAGAAGCTGCTGCTTGAGGCTTGCCTTGAGGCGATGAAGACCAGTGCGATTGTCGGCATTCAGGATATGGGTGCGGCGGGGCTGACCTGCTCGACCTGCGAGATGGGCGCGCGCGGCGGCGTGGGGCTCGACGTGGAGCTTAACCTGGTGCCGCAGCGCGAGACGGGCATGAGCGCTTACGAGATCATGCTCTCCGAGAGCCAGGAACGGATGCTGCTGGTTGCCGAAAGTGGACGCGAGCAGGAGGTTCTGGCCGTCTTTGCCAAGTGGGGTCTGGATGCGGTTGTCGTCGGCACGGTGAAGCCGGAGCCTCGGCTGCGGATTCGGCATCATGGCGAGCTGGTTGCGGACATTCCGAATGAGTCGCTGACGGACGATGCGCCGGTGTATCACCGGCCAGTGGGCGAGTGGAAAGCTCCTGTGCCGCTGGACCCGCCGGAGCATGTGCTGGCGGAGTTGGCGAAGGATCGCGATTACACGGCGGAGCTCAAGAAGCTGCTGGCTTCCTCAAATATCTGCTCGAAGCGCTGGGTGCATGAGCAGTACGACACGATGGTGCAGACGAACACCGTACAGGGGCCGGGCGGTGAAGCGGGCGTGATGCGCATCAAGGGCACGGGGACTGCCGGGCATGAGCGTGGCCTCGCTATGGCGCTCGATGGCAACGGGCGGTGGTGTTATCTGGACCCGAAGCTGGGCGCGATGCACGCTGTGGCTGAGGCGGCTCGTAAAGTTGCTTGCACGGGCGCGGAGCCGGTGGCTGCTACGAACTGTTTGAACTTCGGCAATCCGGAGAAGCCGGAGATTATGGCGCAGCTTTCGGCGGCGATTGATGGGATTGCCGAGGCCTGCACGGCGCTGGGTACGCCGATTACGGGCGGGAATGTTTCGCTTTACAACGAGACCAGTCACAACAAGACTAATTACAACAAGACCAAGGGCGAGGGAATTTATCCGACGCCGGTGCTCGGGATCGTCGGCATTCTGGACGATGTGACGAAGGCTGTGCCGGCGGATTTTCGAGTTGTAGATGATGCGATTGTGCTGCTCTGGCCAGTACCGCGTGGCGAAGAGCCGAATCCGGATTTGAAGGTTCCGTTTAAGCCGGAGCCGATGCGCTACTACGCGGTGGAAGCGGAAACAGAGCCGGTGGCTGACGCTCCGGATGCGGAGGCAAAGGCGAATCTGGCGGCATTTGGCTCGTCGGAGTACGCGAAGGTTGTGCTCGGTGGAGTTTGGGGTACGCCTCCGGCGCTCGATCTTGGTGCTGAGGCCGATCTGCACAAATTGTTGCGTGAGCTTGCGGAGCGTCGGCTGGTGCATTCGGCAAAAGATATTTCCGATGGCGGCATTGCTGTGGCGCTGGCTGAGGCTGCGGTGCGCAGCGGGATTGGCGCTAAGGTGAACCAGGATGAGTCGCTGCTGGCGCATCCGCTCTTCGGGTTGTTTGCGGAACCGGCTTCGACGGTGGTTGTGACGGCGAAGGCTGCGGCTGTGGCGGAGATTGAAGAGATCGCCGGGAAGTACAACTTCTTTGCGGCGCGGATTGGCACGACGGGCGGCAAGCGGCTGGAGATCGATGTGGAACGGCAGCCGTTTCTTTCTGCTTCGCTTGAGGAACTGCGTGAGCCCTGGGCGGAATCGCTGGAAGCTGCACTCCACAGTGAGGTGACGGCATGAGCCGGTTGCTGTATCAGGGCGTTCTCGGCGAGGCGGACGAGTCAGAGAAATTGGCTTCTGCTCCCACGTCCCCAAATGCGAGGGACATGGGGCACCCATTCAATCATGCAGAAGATCCGAAGCTGGACGATTCCAAACTGCATGAGGAGTGCGGGGTTTGCGCGATTCATGGGCACCCGGATGCGGCGCGGCAGGCTTATCTGGCGCTCTATGCGTTGCAGCATCGCGGGCAGGAGTCGGCGGGGATTGCGACGGCCGATGGGCGCCAGCTTGCCAACATCAAGGGCATGGGGCTGGTCTCGGAAATTTTTACCGATGACGTGCTGCAGAAGCTGCCCGGTCCGATGGCGATCGGGCATACGCGCTACTCGACGACGGGCGACTCGGCGCTGTTGAATGCGCAGCCGATTCGCGTGGAATCGACCAAGGGACTGATTGCGATTGCGCATAACGGGAACCTCATCAATCTGGGTACGGTTCGTTCCCGGCTGGAGCGCGCCGGCGCGGTCTTTCAGACGACTTCGGATTCCGAGATCATCATTCAACTGATTGCGCACTCGAAGGCGGGCACGCTGGTGGATGCGATTGCGGATTCGTTGTCGCAGGTGGAAGGTGCGTTTTCGATTGTGATGATGACGCGGGATCGCATCTTTGCTGCGCGCGATCCGCGTGGGTTTCGGCCGTTGTCGATGGGGCGGATTAAGAATTCCGACGGGCCGGATACGATTGTTTTTGCCTCCGAGACCTGCGCCTTTGACCTGCTGCGCGCGGAGTATGAGCGCGACGTTCTGCCCGGCGAGCTGGTGATGGTGACGCAGGATGGCGTGACGAGCCGGCAGTTTTCTACGGGCGTGCCGCGGTCGAGCTGCATCTTTGAGCATGTTTACTTTGCGCGGCCGGATTCGCGCATCTTCGGGCGCTGGGTGCAGGAGAGCCGCGACCAGATGGGGCGGCAACTGGCGCGGGAGTCGGGCGTGCCGGCGGATGTGATTGTGCCGGTGCCGGACTCGGGCGTTACGGCGGCGCTGGGCTATGCCGAGAAGAGCGAGATACCTTTCAGATTTGGCCTGATTCGCAATCACTACGTGGGCCGCACGTTTATTGAGCCGGAGCAGAGGGTGCGCGACTTCGGCGTGAAGCTCAAGCTGAATCCGGTGCGGAATCTGCTTGAGGGCAAGCGGGTGATTCTCATTGACGACTCGATCATTCGCGGGACGACTTCGCGGAAGATTGTGCGCATGGTGCGCGGCGCGGGCGCGAAGGAAGTGCATCTGCGCATTAGCTGCCCGCCGACGATTTCGCCGTGTTTTTATGGCGTGGATACGCCGAGCAAGCGCGACCTCATCGCGGCCAACCAGTCGGTCGAGGAGATTTGCCGGTTCATTGAGGCGGATTCGCTGGCCTATCTTTCGCTGGACGGAATGCTGAAGAGCTGCGGTGGTGAGGAGCGGGGCTTCTGTACGGCCTGCTTCACGGGGCAGTACCCGACGCAGTGGGTGGATGTGGACGAGATTCTGCCGGCGGCGGCTGGCGTTTAAGGCATTTTCCGGATCGGTGTAGACCGAAGCCGTAACAGCCGAGTGGATTTTCCTAAAGAAAATCTACCTTCACACTCGCCGAAAGCTCACAGCATTCCGGAAAATGCCTTAGTCATGCCGACCGGAGGCAGCTCAGAACAATCCTTCTTTGCGCTACTTGCCGATGTAAGCCACGCGCCAGATGCTGCGCGAGCCATCGTCGCTGACATAGAGCGCGCCATCCGCGCCCACGGCCACGCCTACGGGACGGCCCCACACCCGCCCATCTTTGGTCACAAAGCCGGTGAGGAAGTCTTCATAGCTTCCGTCGGCGGAACGGCCGTCGCGCATGGGGATGCGGATCACCTCGTAGCCGGCGCGGCGCGCGCGGTTCCATGAGCCGTGCTCGGCGGCAAAGGCGTCGCCGCGATACTCCTGCGGGAAAGCGTGGCTGGGCACGACGCCAGGAGGACACGGGGAGGCAGGCGGAATTTTCGCACATGCGGGGTTGTACGCGAATTCGGCCGTGGTGGGATAAAAAAGCATCTCCAGCGAAGCCATGTGCGGTTGCACCAGCACGTCGGGCACAATGACCCTGGAGCCGATATCCTCCCGTTTGCAGTTCGCGGCCTGCTCGGCCGTCAATGCCGGAGCCTGCGGATTCGGGCCGGTGCCGTTGGCGCAGGGCAGCGGCAGCCGCGGGTCCCGATGGTCGCCGATGTAGTACCACGGCCAGCCGTAGAATCCGCCATCCTGGATGGAGGTTACATAATCCGGAACCAGGTGATTGCCGAGGTTGTCGCGCTCGTTGGTGGAGCACCACAGCGATCCGGTAATGGGATTGACGGCTTCGCCGACGCAGTTACGGATGCCCGAGGCGTAAACCTTGATGAACTTGCCGTCCGGCGTGTATTCGAGCACATTGGCGCGATGAAACTCCCGCGGGTGCGTATCGGGATCGTCGATGTTCGAGCCCGAGCCGACGGAGACGAACATGCGCCTGCCGTCTTTGCTGAAGACGACATCGCGCGTCCAGTGGCCGCCGCCTTTCAACTGCGCGTAGCCGGGAATGTCCGGCACGACGGTCTCCGGCGCGCCCGCCGCGTGCAGGTCGCCGGCATGGTAGGGAATGCGCTGAATGGTTGTGGCATTGCCAACGTAAACGTACTTCGGATCGCGGGCAGGATAAAACGCAATGCCAAAGGGATGGTCGAGTCCTGTGATGAAGGTCGCAATCTGCGCCGCGTGGCCGTGCGCGTCCACACCGCGCAGAATCAGGATCGAGCCCGCGCCGGAGTCGGCGACAAAGATATCGCCATTCGGAGCGGCGCGAAGCAGGCGCGGCATGGTGAAGGTTCCGCCGCTGCGCTGCATGTACTGCTTGTTGTCTGCGCGCTGCATCGGGGCGGTATCGCCGCCCGCATAGAGCGTGACTTTGAAGCCCGGCAGCGCAATGGGCCAGGCGTCCTTCGGCCGCGGAATCAGATGCGGCGTGTTATCGACGGCCTCTGCCGGGTTGGGCGCGGGCATATCCGCCACGGTGATTCTGCGCCGCGCACCGGGATATTGCTGATTCCAGTCGGCATAGGCTGCCTGGCCGGTGGAAATCTGCTGAGCAGAGGCGGTAGAAGGAAGCAGAACGGCGGCGAGCGCCAGCATAACTTGCGCAAGAGCAGCAGATGCGATTTTCATATCTTCCTCTCGATTCCCCAAAATGGTTGCAGGTTAACAATGACTCTTCGTCTTCGCGAGTAGATATTGCATGGTATCGGAAATGCTCCTGTGGGCGAGCTGGAGCTACGATACCAGCCACTATACCAACAAACATCTTGCGCTTCAGGGATATGGCGGAAGACGCCAGGAGGCGCAACCATGGTCTAAGCACTTTCCGGATTGGCGTAGACCGGAGCCGCAACAGCCGAGTGGGTGTTCCGAAAGAAAATCCGCCTTCCCCCTGGCCGGAAGCTCACAGTGTTCCGGAAAATGCCTTAAGTATCTGATTTTTCAGTGAGCTTTGTAGCTTGGAGAGATTTCGAGAGACAGTGGAATAACGATATCCTGCAAATTTTTCCTCCGAATTTGCAGATTATTTCTCGAAACCCGTCATAACTGAAATTAAGGAATCAGAAAAAGGCCCGACTCCAATCCGGAATCGGGCCTTCAAGTTTCCGGACAGGTGGAGGCTCGAAAAAAATTGAAAATTTACAAAATTTTCTATTTATCCATTTGGAATCATATATTTAAAGCAAAAACTCCCGTCAAAATAAAATTTCCGTTTTGCCGGAACTGCACCGGAAACTGTGCAAAAATCCGGATCGCCCCGGAACTCTCGCCCGTCCTGTTTAATCCCGTGTTCCATCCACGCCGGCCTTGAGCGCGGCCAGGATCTCTGCCGTGGCGCGCTCCAGCGGCCCGTCCAGCGTCACCCCGGCGGCATTCTCGTGGCCGCCGCCGCCCAGGCCGGCGGCAAGCGCCGCCACGTCGATCTTGCCTTTGCTGCGCAGGCTCAGCCGGATGCGTCCCTCGGGCAGCTCGCGCAGAAAGGCCGCGGCCTCCACGCCGGCAATGCTGATGGCGTAGTTCACAATGCCTTCGCAGTCCTCTTCCACGGCCCTGGCGTGCAGCATGTCCGCGTGGGTAACCCAAAGCCAGGCCAGCTTGCCCTCGTGCTGGAGCGTGCTCAGCGCCGCGCCCAGCAGGCGGAGCTTCGACTCCGGCGTAGCGAAATAAATGTCGCGCGCAATCGCCACGGGGTCCGCGCCGGCTACGGCCAGCTCCCGCGCAAACTCAAATGTGGAAGCGCGGATGCCGCCGTAGCAGAAGCCGCCCGTATCGGTCAGCACGGTCGTATACAGGCAGCGGGCCATCTCCGGCGTCACCGTGGCCCCGGCGGCTTTCACCAGCCGGTGCACCATTTCGCCCACGCTCGCCGCATCGCGGTCGATCCAGTTCAGGTGGCCGAAGTTGCGGCCCGTCGCATGGTGGTCGATGTTGATGTGGAAATACGGTTCGAGCCCGCGCACCCTGGAGCGCTCCACGCTGTCGCATTCGAGCAGGATCACCGCGTCATAAATTCCCCGCACGCGCAGCACCCAGCGAATCTTTTCCGCGCCGGGCAGCGAGCGGTACACCGCGGGAACCCGGTCGGCTGCGACCAGATCGGCCTGCTTGCCCATCTGTTCGAGTAGCATCCCCATTGCCAGCATCGAGCCCACGGCGTCGCCGTCCGGCCGCGTGTGCGAGCAGACCAAGAAGCGCTCGCCCTGCCGCAGCAGGTCGAGAATCGCGGCCATCGGCTCGGCCGGAGCGGAGCCGACAGGCCACCGGGCAAAGCAGTTTTGCGGTTCTGCCTCACCTTTTGGGCCAAAGGATTTCGGAGCGGGGAAGCTCATGGCAGCTATTCCTCGTGCGCCTTCTGCCGCTTTCGCGAGCGGCTCATCAGCTCTTCGATGCGCGCCTGGAAGCGCTCCGAGCGATCGGCAAAGAAGGCCAGATCCGGCACGTGCCGCACGCCCATCCGCTCCTTGAGCTCATAGCGGATGTAGCCCTTCGCAGCTTCAAGCCCCGCGACGGTCTCCTTTTCCGCCTTGTCGATCTCCGGCGTCGCCGAATCCAGCTCGACATAGACGCGCGCCGACTTGCCGCCCGAATTCAGCGCCACCTCGCTCACGTGGCAGGAGGCGATGCGCGGGTCGGAGAGCTCGCCGCCGATCATTGCGCCGATCTCCTCGCGCAAGGTCTCCGCCACCCGGTCCTGATGATGTTTCCGCCCCCTGTGCTCCGGCATCGGCGCGCCTCCGTATCGGTGTCTATGCGCGCTTCGACCTCACGAAGCCGCAAAAGTAAACCCCTCAGCATACCACCTCGCATGGGGCAAACCGCGCCTTGGTATTGGGTCAGTTTGAATTTGCTTTGTGTCAGGGCACGACTGGTAGGCCGGGGATTTATCCCCGGCAATCAAAGCCACAAAAGTCTGCGGGCTTTAGCCCCTGAGGTTCTCAGATCTCCAGATGAGAGATTGCCGGCCCTTGTACCAAATCGACATAAACGTGACCAGGATTCCGGGATTGAAAACCCGCATTGATCTTGTTGATTCGCGCAGCTTCGCACGCGCCGATGCCCTGCTATCCTTGGACCGTGAACGGGAGCAGCAAAAATAAGACCAGGAAAATCACGATTACCGCGGTTATCGCGCTCTTTTTCGTTGCCGCCATTGTGGTTGCGCCCGTGGCCTGCCGCAAGCAGGAGCAGGCGGTCGCCGGCGCGGCCAAACAGGCCGAGCAGGCCGCCGTCCAGGCTGAGCAGAAGGCCCAGGCCGCCGCGACGGAAAGCGCAAGCCAGCGCGCCGCTCTCGATCACATTCCGCTGCCGGACAAGAGCCTCTACATCAACATTCATCAGCCCTCGCAGTGGAAGAATCCGTTTCTCACCGTCGGCACCGACCATATCGACCTGCGCATCATCCTCGAAGACGCAAACACCAGCACGCTCACCGAAGGAACCATGCTGCGTCCCGAAGCCGCGCGTAGGCAGGAGCTGCAGATTCGCCTCGCCGACCTGTCCAAAGCGCTCATCGCACTGCCCGACGGCGCCTGGCGTTACGGCCGCGTCGTGGCCATTGCCGAATCTCCCGACGCCACGCGCAAACAGCGCCCCGTCATCCGCCGCAACGTCGAAGCCGCCATCCAGAAACTGAACGATCTCGGCATCGTCGTCGAGGAGTGGCCTGCGCGCTAGGACTGGCCTGCGCGGTACTTTCGCTTTCAGTATGAGATTGGTTTCTATCCCAAAGCCGTTGCGATGAGCCGATGAAGCGCAGCTTGGTCTGCAGGCGCCAGCACGCCGAGCTTCTTGAGAATCAGGCTTTGTTCAAGCGTGGCGAAAACAGCCTTAACCGCGGATGGTTTAAGCAGGTTTGCCGTCTGCCAATCTGCAATCAGCATCTCTGCAAAGCCCGATGGTATACGCACCTGGCTTGTGATGGCCATAATGACAACATCCGGCTTGGAGGTATTGTAAGGACTGCTGCTGACAACGACAGCCGGACGCTGCTTGAAAGCAATCTGATTGGTAAACGGAAAGCGCACAAGGACGACATCACCGAAGCTATAAGGCATCGTAGGCGTCATCCTCCGGGTTGTTCCAGGCAGCCTCAAACGCAGGCGCGCTGATCGCAGCATAGGATCGGGTTAACTCCCGCTCTCGGCTGCGAACTCGGAGAAACTCGACGAAATCCTCGACTTCGGCAATCTGCTCGACGCTGAGTGCCTGAATCTTTTCGCTCAGAGAATGGATGTTCGAGTTCATGACGCTCCCGGATAAACTTTCCCTAATTTTACCCCGAATTGTGTTAAGCCGGCCGGGTACGGAAGCCCCGTATCGGCTACGATTCTTAGCGTGACCTCCTCGACATTTGCCATCCTCGGCCAGCAGCCGCAGCTTGAGCATGAACGCTTTGACGCGCACCGCGAGCTGGAAGCGCGACTGCGCGCCGCAATTCGCGGTAAAGTGCATTTCGACATGGGCTCGCGGGCGCTTTACGCGGCGGACGCTTCGAATTATCGCCAGCTTCCCGTGGGCGTGATCCTGCCGCGCGATGCGGCTGACGTTGAAGCCGCGCTCGCCGCGTGCCGCGCTGTCGGCGCAGCGGTGCTTCCGCGCGGCGCGGGAACAAGCCTCGCCGGCCAATGCGCGAATGTCGCCGTGGTCTTCGATTACTCGAAGTACATGAACCGCCTCGGCGCAATCGACCCTGCAGCGAAGCTCGCCGTCGTCGAGCCGGGTATCGTGCTTGACCGTTTGCGCGAAGCTGCCGAGCTGCATCACCTGACCTACGCGCCGGACCCGGCCACGCACTCGCGCTGCACGCTCGGCGGCATGATCGGCAACAACAGTTGCGGCGTGCACGGCCTGCTCGGCGGCAAGGTTGCGGACAATGTCGAATCGCTCGATCTAGCGCTTTACGACGGCACGCGCATGATGGTGGGCAAAACCAGCGAAGAAGAGCTTGCGGCGAAGATTCGCGCCGGAGGCCGCGAAGGCGCGATTTACGCGGGTTTGGCGCGCATCCGCGACCGTTACGCAAATCTTATTCGCGAGAAGTTTCCCAGAATCCCCCGCCGCGTTTCGGGTTACAACCTCGATGAGCTGCTTCCGGAAAACGGCTTTCACGTGGCTCGCGCATTGGTGGGCAGTGAAGGCACCTGCGCGAGCGTCGTCTCCGCCAAGCTGAACCTTGTTTCGAGCCCGCCGTATCGCGTTCTCACAGCGTTTGGCTTTCCAGATGCGTTTCTCGCCGCCAATGCCGTGCCGCGCGCGCTCGAATACTCGCCTATCGGCCTCGAAGGCATGGACGACCTGCTGCTCAGCTTCATGCGCCGCAAGAATCTCGCCGTCGAAAATGTCTCGTTGCTGCCTGCGGGCGGCGGCTTTCTGCTTGTCGAAATGGGCGCCTGGTCTGCCGAAGAAGCACAGGCAAAGGCTGAGGCGCTGGTACGCGCGGCGCAGGCCTGGCCGGTTGTTCCTTCCGCTCGCATTTACAGCACGCAGGAAGCCGCGCGCGTCTGGTCGGTGCGCGAGTCCGCGCTGGGCGCAACGGTTTTTGTCCCCGGCGAGCCCGACGGATGGGAGGGTTGGGAAGACGCCGGCATTCCGCCCGCGCATCTCGGCGCGTATCTGCGCAAGCTCACCGCGCTCATGGCCGAGTACGGCTACCGCAGCGCGCTTTACGGCCACTTTGGCCAGGGCTGCGTGCATTTGCGCATCAATTTCGATTTCTCTACCCCAACGGGAATCAAAAACTTTCGTGAGTTTCTGGACCGCGCCGCCGACCTGGTGCTGAGCTTCGGCGGCAGCCTGAGCGGCGAGCACGGCGACGGACAGGCGCGCGCGGCTCTCTTGCCCAAGATGTTCGGCCCCGAGCTGATGGAAGCCTTCCGCGAATTCAAAACGCTCTGGGACCCCGACAATCGCATGAACCCCGGCAAGCTCATCGATGCGGTGCGCGTCTACGATCCGATAGAAAACCTCCGCCACACTCCGGCGCAGGCGCATACGGAATTTGAGCCGCACTTTGCTTTTGCGAAAGATGGCGGCTCTCTTGCTCGCGCCACCGAGCGTTGCGTGGGCGTTGGCGCTTGCCGCAAAACCTCCGGCGGCGTAATGTGCCCCAGCTTCCGCGCCACCGGCGATGAGCAGCACTCGACGCGCGGCCGCGCACGCCTGCTGTGGGAGATGCTGGCCGGCGACCTGCGTACGGAAGGCTTCGGCAGCGAGTCCGTCGAGGAGGCGCTCGATCTCTGCCTGAGCTGCAAGGCCTGCAAGACCGAGTGCCCGGCACAGGTGGACATGGCCGCGTACAAATCCGAATTCCTTGCGCAGCGCTACAAGGGCCGCGTGCGACCGCTGCATCATTACGTCTTCGGTTTTGCGGACAAGCTGGCGAAGTGGGGATCGATTGCGCCGGCGCTGACGAATGCCGTCCTCACCGGCCCGCTTACAGGCGCGCTCATCAAGCGCGTCGTGGGCATTGCACCGCAGCGCGAACTGCCAAAGCTCGCTGAGAGGCCATATACCCGCTTACGCACGAATGGCGCGTGGAGCGAGCAATCCGCCGCACCGGAGGTTCTGCTGTGGCCGGACACGTGGAACAACTACTACCATCCGCAGGCGCTCACCTCTGCCGAGTCGTTGCTCAGCGATGCCGGCTTTGAAGTGCAAACGCCGCAGGGCCACATCTGTTGCGGCCGTCCGCTTTATGATTTCGGCCTGCTCGACGCGGCAAAGAGCTATCTGGCCAACGTGCTCGATCTCATGGCTCCGCAGATCGATGCAGGTCTGCCGTTCGTTTTCCTTGAGCCAAGTTGCGCCAGCGTCTTTAAGGACGAGCTGCCGGAGCTGTTCCCCAACGATGCGCACGCAAAAAAACTTCGCGAGCAGGTCTGGCTGCTGGCTGACTGGATTGCGGCCAAAGCTCCGGAATCTGTCGCGGGACGGCTCGAAGGCAAGCGTGTTTTGATTCACGGCCACTGCCATCACAAGGCTGTCTTTGGCGGAGATGGAAGGGGATTTGGCAATGAAATCGCGCTTCTGCGCAAAGCCGGTGCAACCGTCGAACCGATCGAGACAACCTGCTGCGGCATGGCCGGTCCTTTTGGGTTTGAAGCGGATAAGTACGAGGTCTCCAAAACCATCGCTAATCTCGGTCTGCTGCAAGCCGTCGAATCGGCCGCGCAGGAAACCATCGTCGTAGCCGACGGCTTTAGTTGTCGCGAGCAGATCGCGCAGCTCGGCGGCCGTGAGGCGCGCCACTTTGCCGAAGCGCTGGTGAAGACAAAGAAGGATTAAGCGTATGCGGCCTACAGCTCCTACTTCTTACTGCCTGAACTTTGCCGAGTTCGATGCCGTGCGTGTGAAGTAACCGAATTGTGGTGCGGGAGACAATCTTCTAGCGCGGTTGTTTTGGAAGGATTCGGCTTTAACTGTGCCCCATCAGAGCCTTTGAGTTGCAACTGACGCGCGACACATCCCTTGTCAGGTTCCTGCGCAAATACCTTCGCACGCGTGACGGGCTCCAGCGGCTTTGGGCTTTCCGGCAAACTTGCAGTCGTCGCTGCCACTGCCTTTGGATATGAGAAATGCGCATTGGGAGACTGTACTCGAATGGAAATCGCTTGCTGCTGTTCGGCAATCCCGTTGTTGATTTCTGGTAAGGATTCCGGTGTTTTGAACTCGGCAGTGCTCGAAGCCATAGCTTGCGTCGTCGGTTGCGGTTGCACGCTTGCCTCCGCGGAAGCGGGATTCGCAGGCTCATTCGCGGCGCCTATATTCGAGTCAGGGCTTGTGACTTTATTCACACGCGCTATTACAGCTTCAATGGGAGACAACCGCCGATTAGAACCCGAGAGCGGCGCGTAAGCAGGCGGATGATTCATCACGAATCCAAAGGCTGCAATCGCGCACAGCGACGCGCTTCCGCCAAAGAGAATAGCTCCACGCCGTAACGGCTCTGCGTCCAAAACTTTGAAGGATGGAACACCTTCGATATTGGGCGATAGCGCCGTTGCTTTTTCCGCCGCATAGGAATTTCTGTAAGCCTGCGGCAGACCGGTTAAAAGGTCCGTCACGAGGTCCAGCCAGAGACGGGCGTGGTTGAAGAGGCCTGTCTCGTCGCGCAAACGATCCCGAATCAGTTGCAAGGATTCGTCCTTATACTGCTTGCGAAAACGCGAAGGATAGAGAAGAAGCAGGCGGGTGTATATCTTTTCAAACATAATCCCCCCTCAATATCTTTCTGGCTCGCGCAACACGCAGGAGATCGGCCATCTTTTCAGCTTCCGCGCGTGCTCGCTTGCGGCCGGCTATGGTGAGGCGGTAATAGCGGCGCTTGTTCTGTTGCAGTTGGGCGCGTGTTCCGGCTTCTTCGGGATGGTCGATTTCCTCGATCAGGTTTCCCTCAAGAAGCGCCTGGATCGAGCCATACAAGGTTCCCGGCCCAAGCCGAAGACGGCCGCCGGTCTGCTCCTCAACCTGGCGCATGATTGCGTACCCGTGCA
>JASHPD010000364.1 GCA_030038315.1 Acidobacteriaceae bacterium | reverse complement strand
GCCGAAGAACGATTGGGAGATGATCGGCGACGCGTGGGCCGAGCACGACTTTGCGCGCGGCGCGCAGCAGGGCGATCTCTATCCCGGCATCGTGGCCGCACGCTACGGCAAGGTCGCCAATCTCGCTGACTTCGTGCGTAAGGCGCAGTTGATGAACTACGAGGCCTTCCGCGCGATGTATGAGGGCCGCAACGCGGTGCTCTTCCATCCGGCGACGGCCATCATTACGTGGATGAGCAATCCCGCGCAGCCGAGCTTTACCTGGCAGATTTATCACTACGATCTTGAGCCGAACTCCTCGCTCTTTGCCGTGCAGAAGGCCGGCGAGCTGCTGCACATTCAGCTCAACGAAGCTGACGGTAATGTGCAGGTCATCAACAACCTTCCTACCGCGCTCGATAACGCCACGGCGCACGCGACGATCTATAACCTCGACGGCACTGTTGCGGCCGAGCACGACTGGCCGGTGAATGCGGCGGCCGATATGGCCACCACGCTCGGCCTGCTCGATCTTCCGGTGCAGCTTTCGCCCGTCTACTTCGTCAAGCTCGACCTCAAGGACTCGACTGGCAAGCTGATCTCGACGAATTTCTACTGGCGCGCCAGCGGAAGCAATCCGGATGACCTGACTGACCTGAACTCACTGCCAACGGTGACGCTTGAGCCGGAGATTGCGCGGCACGACGACGGCGATACGGCGCACTTCACCGTAACGCTGTGCAATCCGTCGAAGTCCATCGCATTGATGGCGCACATTCAGTTGCGGCGCAAGTCCGCATCCGAATCGGACGCCCGCGTGCTGCCTGTCTTTTACAGCACGAATTACGTTTCGCTCGCGCCCGGCGAGAGCCGCACGATCACCCTCGACGCGGCCCTCAAAGACCTCAACGGCGAAGACGCGCTGATTGTCGTCGATGGCTGGAATATCTCCGTGGTGCAGGCTTCTGCTCCGGGCGTTTCGATTGCGCCGAATGTGGAAGCCGATCCGAAGAGCTGGCCGGTGACGGGACTTCCCTTCCAAACAGTGGGCCTGCGCTGAACGTTAATACTGAAGAACCGGGGCAGGCTGTTCTGCTCCGGTTTTTCCGGTAGTGATTTCAGCCAGGAAAAAATCCTCGTCCATCTTTTTGAAGCCCGACAGGCGACGCAGCATGGCGATCTGGCCGGTGTGCGTGAGCGCATCGGCCACTGGCCCTTGAAACAGCCGCTCGACCGGCGCCTGCAACGGCTCTTCGCCGGCCAGCAGCGCATCGAAGGCTGTCAGCGCCGCGAAGAATCTCTGCTTCTCCTCAAGCCACGGAAGTGGCTCGGAGTTATGCCATTTTTCTTCGCCACGCGCAATGCTCAGCGCCCAGTCGAAGAGATCGCCCATGTGGGCCAGAATTTGCGCCGGGGTGCGGCCTGTGCCGCTGAATGCCGCGAATTCCTCCGGCGCGCCGTCGACGGCGCGGGTGGCGCGATAGGCCAGCGTGGCCACGGTATGGCGTAAAAATGCGCGTTTTTCGTCCATGCCTGCCACTCTACACCTTGTTTCCGCAGCTCACATCCTCGCTCCGACGCTGTTTTTCGCGCTGCAGGCGCTGTTGCCTCGACGGCTAGTCCCTGTTAAACTGAAAGTTCTGAGTTCAAACGCAGGAAGAAGCCATGTCAATCCATCCAGTTATGCAGCGCCTGGCCGATAAGCTGAAGCGCACCGATCTGCCCAAGTTCGTCCCCGGCGACCAGGTTCGCGTCCAGGTCAAGATCAAGGAAGGCGACAAGGAACGCCTCCAGGCCTTTGAGGGGCTCGTCATCGCCATCAACAACGGCCCGCAGGGCACCTTCACCGTCCGCAAGATGAGCTTCGGCCAGGGCGTCGAGCGCATCTTCCCCTTCAACTCGAAGGTGGTGGACAAGGTGGAGAAGATTCGCAGCTACAAGGTGCGCCGCGCCAAGCTCTTCTACATTCGCGGACTGCGCGGCAAGGCTGCCCGCCTCAAGGAAGTGGAGCGCGAAGTCGCCGCGAAGGCGTAAGCCTTTCCATTCGATTTACACGCAACCCCGGCCACTGCGCCGGGGTTGTTTTTTGTGCGCGGCGGGCACTGGCATAGGATGGTTTCGGAGGCAGCATGAGCATCGCACCCACTCCCCAGCCGCCGTACTACGCTGTCATCTTCACTTCCCTGCGCACCGAGGGCGACAACGGCTACGGCCAGATGGCCGAGGCGATGGTGCGCCTAGCAGCCACGCAGCCAGGGTTCCTGGGAATCGAGTCCGCACGCGATGGGCTGGGCATCACTGTCTCCTACTGGGAGAGCCTCGAAGCGATCGCCGCATGGAAGCAGAACTCCGCACACCTTGTAGCGCAGCAGCGCGGGCGCGCCGAGTGGTACGCGAACTTCAAAGTACGCATCTGCCACGTCGAGCGCGATTACGCTTTCGAGAAGCAGTAGCGCGCTTACTATACTGAGTGCATGGCCAGAGGCTCGCAAAGCAATCCCGCCTGCGGATGGGCGCTCGAAGATGCGGCGCGGCGGCGCGGCGCTCTGCGCATTGCGGGCGTGGATGAAGTGGGACGCGGACCGATGTTCGGGCCGGTGGTTGCTGCCGCGGTCATCCTTTCACAGAGCTGCTCCCTGCAAGGGCTGAACGACTCGAAGAAGCTGACGGAGAAAAAGCGCGAAGCCCTGGAGCCGGAGATTCGCGCCAACGCCGTTACGTGGGCGATTGCCGCGGTCGATGTGGAGACTATCGACCGCATCAACATCCGCCGGGCGTCGCTGCTGGCCATGCGCCGCGCTGTCGAACAGCTTGCGCTCACGCCGGATTACCTGCTCATCGATGGCGTGGACACCATTGACTGGCCCTGCAAGCAGCAAACGGTCGTGAAGGGCGATGCAACGAGCTTCTCGATCGCCGCCGCAAGTGTTCTCGCCAAGGTTTACCGCGACCGGCTGCTCGTCGAACTCGACAAGCAATACCCCGGCTACGGCCTTGCACGGCATAAAGGCTACGGAACGCCCGCGCATCTCGAAGCACTGGCGCGCCTCGGCCCCACGCCGCTGCATCGCAAGAGCTACAGCCCGGTGGCGCAGACGCTGCTTGCGTTTGAGTAGCGCTCAGGCTTCGCTTGTCCTTTGGCTTGCAGCCGATTTCCTGTTGGAAAGAAGCGCATAGAGAATGCGCGCCAGCAGAAGAATGCCGATGACAATCGTGAACGGCAGCGGCGTGAGCACGCCTGTCTTTACCTGCCACCAGTAATGAATCACACCGCAGATTACGGCAAGATAGATGAGCTTGTGCAGGAGATTCCAACGTTTGCCGCCGAGTTTGCGGATGGCCCATGTCGTCGAAGTAAGCGCAAGGGGCAGCAGCAGGAGCCACGCAATCACACCCATCGTAATGAAACGCCGCTTGGCGATGTCGGCAATCATGGCGTGCACATCAAAGCCGGAATAGAGCGCAACATAAGCCAGCATGTGCAGCGTGGCATAGAAAAACGCGAAGAGCCCGAGCAGGCGGCGAAGGCGGATCATCCAGCTTAGATGCCGCGAAAGCCGCCGCACCGGCGTAATCGCCAGCGTAATGATGAGCAGCATCAGCGTGGTGTAGCCGGTAGTGAGGGCAATGTGCGCCGAAGGATCGGCGCCGAGGCCGCCGGGCGTAAGCGCGCCGTAGATGAGCCGCGCGAGCGGCACAAGGCACGCAATCCACGTCAAGGCTTTCAGAAAAATAAGAACGGGTCGTTTCATGTGCCAAGCCGTGCCTAAAAATTCTTTCTCAGATCCATGCCGTTGTAGAGGTAGGCTACCTGGTCGCCGTAGCCGTTGAACATCAGCGTGGTCTTGCGCTGCGCATAAAACGGCAGGCCGATGCGCCGCTCTGTCTTCTGGCTCCAGCGCGGATGATCGACGTTGGGGTTCACATTCGAGTAGAAGCCGTACTCGGTGCTGTTTTCATCATTCCATGTAGTATGCGGCTCACCTTTCACAAAGCGGATTTTGACGATCGACTTGGCGGACTTGAAGCCGTACTTCCACGGCACTACGATGCGGACGGGTGCGCCGTTTTGGTTGGGTAGCACTTCGCCGTAGAGGCCGAAGGTGAGCAGCGTGAGCGGGTTCATCGCCTCGTCCATGCGCAGGCCTTCGGAATAAGGCCAGTAAATGCTGGTCTCTTCGCGCCCCCAGTGCTCGATGCGCGGATCATAGTAGGAGAGAAACTGCACATACTTTGCCGTCGAAAGCGGCTCGCATTGCTTGATGAATTCTGAAAGCGAGTAGCCGACCCACGGAACCACCATGCTCCACGCCTCCACGCAGCGATGGCGATAGACGCGATCTTCAAGCGGGCGCAGCTTGAGCAGCGTATCAATGTCAAAGGTCTTCGGCTGCTTGACGAGGCCTTCCACGCGCACCGTCCACGGCCGCGTGGGCAGAGCGCCGGCATTGCGCGCGGGATCGTCCTTACTTACGCCGAACTCGTAGAAGTTGTTGTAGCCGGTCACATACTCGTAAGGCGTCAGATCTTCGTCGGTGGTGGTCAACGGGCTTTTTACGGTTTGCAATTTGGTTCCGGCAAAGACTTCCCTGCCCGGTGCGACAATTCGCGCAAGACGCTCCGCACCCAGCGCCGCGACGCCTACGCCCACGGCTCCGCGCAAAAAACGGCGGCGGTTGACGTACTGTTCCTTTGGCGTGATGGCAGAGGAAAGAATCTCAGACGGCTTCTGAATCAGCATGAAGCGACCTCATGGCGAGTGCTGCAACCATTAGACACTCGCTACACCGCATAAGTTACCAGTTTCGCGCGTCAGGCGCTCCCGGCGCGCGCATCCTACGAATGACGATGTTTCCCTTCGCGCTCACTGTGATTGGCCATTGGCTCCAGCTTGAGATGCGGCAAACGGCCAGTGATGCAACAGCCTGGCGCGAACCATATAGATGAGCGTACCCGAAAGGCCGATGCCAGCAGCAACAACGAGCCCTGTAAGCGCGTGAACGCGATTGACAAGGATGAAGAGGAAGCCGGCGATTGCGGCGAGCGGCGGCAAGGGATAAAGGGGAATGCAAAATGGCCGCGGTATATCCGGCTTTTTGAGGCGCAGCCAGATCACGCCGGCCTGCTGAAATAAAAACTGTAACAGAATGCGCGTGACAACCAGCATGGTGATGACCTGTTGCAGGGAGAAAAAGCAGAAGCAGGCGGCCACAAGGCCCATCGCCACCAGGGAACGGTGCGGAATGTGGTGCTTGGGATGCACGGCAGCGAGAAAGCGGAAGTAATTCCCTTCCCGCGCCGCGGCATACGGCACGCGCGAGTAGCCAAGCAGCAGCGAAAAGACGGAAGCAAAGGCCGTCCACACGACCAGCGCGGCCATCAACGCGCCGGCCCAGCGGCCAAAAGCGGATCGAGCAATCTCCGCGACGAGCACAAGATGCGCAGCCGCTCCGGCAGCAGCTTTTGCGCTGTCACGAACAGCGGGCAACGCGGCGAGATTCATCACCACATACATTGCGGAGACAAAAAGAACCGAGAGCAGGATTGCGCGCGGGATTGTCTTCTCCGGTTGGCGAACCTCGCTGCCGAGAAACGTGATGTTGTAGTAACCCCAATAGTCGTAGGTGGTGATGAGCGTGGCCTGCGCTAATCCACCAACGGTCAGCGCCGCTGAGAGCGCAGGCGACGCAGGCATGTGCCATCCGCCGGTTGCGGCCGCATGTGCGAAACCGGAGACGATGACGCTCGCGATTGCCGTCATCACGCCGGCGAAGAGCACCCACGCAAGGCGCGTAACCGCGCTCAGATTGCGGTAGAGCAGCGCCGTCACGAGCAGGCACGCGGCGGCGGCGGCAAAGCTCGCGTAGTGCAGTTGCGGCAGGAGCGCGAATGGGGCTGAATCGAGACCCGGCCAGAACCACGCCAGAAAACCTGAAAGGCCGATGCAGCCGGAAGCGATGGAGAGCGGCGCGGAGAAGCTCAACTGCCACACAAAGAGAAAGCTGAGCCAGTTACCCGCGCGGTCATGGCCGTAGATCTCGCGCAAAAAAGCATACGACCCGCCCGCGCGTGGAAAGGCCGCGCCAAGCTCAGCCCAGACGAGGCCGTCGCAGACGGCGATTGCCGCACCGAGCAGCCACGCCCACACGGAAAGATGAAATCCCGCGGCGGCAATGATCAGCGGCAGCGTGATGAACGGTCCCACGCCGATCATCTCCAGCATGTTGAAGAGCACGGCGGAGCGCAAGCCGATTCTGCGCTCCAATCCTCGATCAAGTTGCGCGCTGCCGTTGCCTGCGTTGGAAGATGTTTCGATCATGCTCGAAGCGAGATTTCAGCAAGCCTGCTCTGGCGGATTGTACACTGACGGCACGTATGTTCCTTCGGATGAGAGTCTGGACGAGATTGCAGAGTGCGGCGATGCGTGCCAGTTTTGTGAGATTTGGCGTTGTGAGCCTTTCGGCAGCGGTGCTGATGAGCGCCAGCGCGGCGCGTTTGCTCGCGCAGGCGCCGGACCCTTCGGCGATTGCGCCGCATGAGGCCAGCTCGATTCCGCTCGCCATTGGCGAGAACCGCGGCGCGGCCGAGCTGGAGCAGGATTTGCGCCGGCTCAACACCACCGCCAGCGTGATGATGATCGTCGCGCACCCGGACGACGAAGACGGTCCGCTGCTCACATACCTGAGCCGCGAGAAAGGCGTGCGCGCGATTCTCTACACGCTGACGCGCGGCGAAGGCGGACAGAACGCGATGGGCGCGGAGACTTACGACGCGCTGGGCCTCATCCGCACCAATGAGCTGCTGGCCGCCGATGAGTATTACGGCACGACGCAGATGTGGGGCACGCAGGCGGACTTCGGATTCTCGAAGACGCAGGAGGAATCCTTTGCGCGCTGGAATCACGACCGCGTGCTCTATGACGCAGTGCTCGCAGTGCGGCGCATGAAGCCGGAGGTGATCGTGGCCACCTTTGTCGGCGCGGTGAGCGATGGCCACGGCCAGCACCAGGTCTCCGGCGAAATCGCGCAGGAAGTCTTCAAGGTTGCGGGCGATCCGAAGGTCTTTCCCGATCAGCTCAAGGACGGCATCGAGCCGTGGCAGCCGCTGGCTGTTTACGGCATGATTCCCTTCGCATCGATCACGCCGAAGGGCATCTTCGACTACGCCACCGGCAAATGGGCTCCGGTGCGCTTCAAAAATTACATCACCGGCGAGATAATTACGCATGAGCTTTCGACGGACGTAACGATTCCCGTCGGCACGCGCGACCCTGTGCTGGGCCTGAGCCCGGTGCAGATTGCGCGCGCGGGCTGGAGCCTGCAGAAGTCGCAATACGGCGGCGGCAGCCCGGCTCTGAGCGGGCCGGCATTCACCAGCTATCACCTGTGGGCCGTAGCGCCCGCATTCGCGGCAAAAGCCGCGAGCGCGGGCAAAGACAGCCTCTTTCAAAACGACCGCGTCGAGATTCCCACCAGCTTTGCGGGACTGAGCTATCGCGCGGGCGCAACTGCTCCCGCGTGGCTGCGCGATGGGCTGGGCAGCATCGGCTCCGCGCTCGCGGAGTTTGAAGCGCATCGCGCGGGAAGCATCGGTATCGCGGCCGCGCACGAGCTTGCGCCGATTTACAAGCAGACGCTCGATCTGCGGAAGCGCATTGCGGAATCCAGTGAGCTGAGCGCGCAGGCCAAGGCGAACCTGCTGCTCGAACTTGATTACAAGATCGACGATTTTCAATCCGCGCTGACGCAATTTCTTGGCGTGGACATGATCGCGTTCACGGCAGGATCGTCGAACACACGGCAGGGAGGGTCGCGCGGCACATCGGCGGATGAAACGCCGCGCAGCGTAAGCCCCGGAGAGACGTTTTTTGTGCGCGTCCACGCCGGCGGAGCGGTACGCCCAGGCAGACATATCGAAATCGCCGCACCAAATGCCGCATCGCAGCGGCCGTTCCCGCCAATTGTAATTCAATCCGGCCTTGCCATCAGCCGCATCTGGCTTGAATCGCGCACCGGCTCCGACTGGCAAGTGAGAGAAGGCAGCGAATCGGAAGAGCTGGACGGTCAACATTCCTCTGGAATCGACGCGGCAACGGATGAAGTGTTCTCCGCCACTGTTCCCGCCGATGCGCAGCCCACCGAGCCTTACTTCACGCGGCCAACCATCGAGCAGCCTTATTACGACATCAGCAATCCCGCTTGGCGCGGACGCTCTTTTGCACCGTGGCCGCTGGAAGCGTGGGTCGAGTACACCTTTGACGGCGTGCCCATCCGGCTTGGCGCGGTGGTGCAAACCCTCCAGCGCATCCCCGGCGAAGGCGGCGTCTACCAGCCGCTAGTTGTCACGCCGGCCATCGGCGTCAGCATCACGCCCGAGGCGCAGATTCTTCCGCTTGACGGCGGCCCGCTGCCGGTTCGAGTCGTTGTACACACGCAGAGCGCAGCGGTTGGCACGGTCTCGCTCAAGCTCCCGGCGGGCTGGAGCTCGCAACCCGCCGAAGCGCATTTCCAGACGCAATCCGCCGGCGACACGGAGCCAATTCTCTTCTCGGTCTCGCCGGACGGCGTGCAGACAGGCGCTTACACCGTGCAGGCAGTCGTCCAGTCTGATGGCGCAACGTATACCACCGGTTGGCAAAGCATCGGCTACCCCGGACTGCGCCCCTACAACCTCTATAAGACCGCCGCGCTGAGGACACGCAAGATCGATGTCAGGCTCGCGCCGGGCCTTCGCATCGGCTACGTGATGGGCGCAGGCGATCCCGTTCCCGAAGCCATTGAAGAACTCGGCGTGACGCCGCATTTGCTCTCGGACTCCGAGCTTGCTTCCGCCGATCTCTCCGCATGGAACGTGATCGTCATCGGCATCCGCGCCTATTCGACGCGCATGGCGCTGGCCGCCAGCCAGCAAAGGCTCAACGATTTCGTCCGCAACGGCGGCACGCTCATCGTGCAGTACCAGAGCGCCGGCTTTCCCGCGCCGCTGCCGCTCGAAATGGGCCGTCTGCCTGAAAAAGTGGTGGACGAATCCGCTCCGGTTGAACTCTTGAACCCGACGAATCCGCTGCTCCGCTGGCCGAACGTTATCACCGCCGCCGACTTTGACGGCTGGGTGGAAGAACGCGGCCATTCCTTCCTTGACTCCTGGGATTCCGGTTACACCGCACTGACCCAGACCGCCGATGCCGGACAGGACCCGCAGCGCGGCGGGCTGCTGGTGGCGCACGTCGGCAAAGGAATCTATATCTATGTGGCATACGCCCTTTACCGCCAACTGCCGGAGCTTGTTCCCGGCTCCTACCGGCTGCTGGCCAACCTTCTCAGCGCCGGCGCGGCAAGATAACGGAATCGCGCAGGCGCAAGGTTAACGTTATGTAAATTCTTTTTTATCAATCTGTTAACTATGTTAAATCTGTGTAAATTCGTCATATCTTAATCTTCCGCTGCCAATCTTGAATTCGGAAACAGCAGGGGGAGAACGCTGCATTCGCGGCGCTCTTTCCATGCGCACACAGCCACAAAGCTGTACCGAAAAAAGAGAGGCCCAATGAACTGGAAACTGAATAAGGTTGCCGCGGTGATCCTGGCGGCCAGCGTTGCGGGCATGTACGCGCACGCAAGCGACGCCACACCGCCAAAGAAGCATAAACATAAGAAGGTCGAGCCTGCCGGTCCTTCCGTGCAAGATCAGATCGAGCAGCTTCGCCAGCAGTTGCAGGGGCAGCAGGGGCAGATCGACCAGTTGAAGAGCGACCTGTCCAACAAGGACCAGCAGCTCCAGCAGGCGCAGCAGCAGGCCGCCGATGCGCAGGCGCAAGCCGCCAAGGCCGAGGCCGCCGCGTCCAGCATCTCCGACAACACCGCCGCGGTGAGCTCGCTCCAGTCCACGGTCAATGACCTGAAGGCGAATCAGGCTTCGCTGGCTACCACGGTTTCCGACGAGACCACCAGGATCAAGCAGCAGGTCGAGCACCCGGACGCGATCAACTACAAGGGCATCACGATCTCGCCGGCGGGCAGCTTTATTGAAGCCGCGACCGTGTGGCGCAGCGCAGCCACAGGCGGCGACATTCCCACGGCCTTCACCAGCATCCCGCTGCAGAACGCCGACGCGGCCCAGATGAGCGAGTTTTACGGCACCGGCCGCCAGTCGCGCCTGGCCATCAAGGCCACCGGCAAGCTGGACAGCTTCACCCTGACCGGCTACTACGAAATGGACTGGCTGGGCGCGGGCACCAGCTCGAACAACAACCAGTCCAACAGCTATGTGATGCGCCAGCGCCAGCTCTGGGCGCAGGCCGCGCTGAACAGCGGCTGGAAGATTACCGCCGGCCAGATGTGGTCGCTGGCCACGGAGACCACCCACGGCCTGGACAACGGCTCGGAAGTTCTGCCGAGCACCATAGACCCGAACTACGAGGCCGGCTTTGTGTGGACTCGCCAGTACGGTTTCCGCGTCACCAAGGACTTCGGCAACAAGTTCTTCGCCGGCGTCTCGGCTGAGAACGCCGAAACGCTCACCCCCGGCGGTACCATCCCGTCGAGCACTTATTACCTGCTCGGCTCTCTCGGCACCAACGGCGGTCTCTACAACGCCTTCAACGCCGATATCTCCTTCAACCTGGCTCCGGACATCATCACCAAAATCGCCTTTGAGCCGGGCTGGGGGCACTGGGAAGTCTTCAACATCAATCGCTTCTTCCGCGACCGCATTTATCCGAATGCTCCCAGTTCGTCAGCGGGAGCCTTTAACGATGAGGCCTACGGCGGCGGCATCGGCGGCGGCTTCCGCGGGCCGATCGCGGGCGGCAAGGCGGTTGTCGGCTTGAAGGGCCTGTGGGGCAAGGGCATCGGCCGCTACGGCGACTCGACCATCAGCGACATCACCATTGCTCCGTGGGGCGGCATCGTTCCTCTGAAGGCCTTCTCGGCGCTCTCCACCGTCGAGCTGAACCCCACCCCGCGCCTGAACATCTACCTGAACTACGGCGGCGATTATGTCTATCGCCAGCTCACAAACGGCCCGGGCTCCACAGACGGCTACGGCTCTCCTCTGGCCGCAATGTACGGCTGCAACACCGAACCGGTACCCACCAACGACTTTACGCCCAATGCCCCCAGCAACTGCTCCGGCAACAACAAGGACGTGCAGGAAGCCACAGTCGGCTACTGGTACAACATCTACAAGGGTGACAAGGGCCGTTTCCGCCAGGGCTTCCAATACAGCTATGCCGTGCGCAACCTCTGGTCCGGCAACGGTACTAATAGCAGCGGCGTCGTCACCAACCCCAGCGGCTCCGCCGAGGGCACGGACAACATCCTCGAAACTTCGCTCCGCTACTACCTGCCGTAATCGCTCCACGGCAGCACAACCCAGGGCAGCCCGCAACCGGGCTGCCTTTCTTTCTTGCCGTGCGCCGCGCACGGCTTTCCTTGCCCGCCGCGGACCAGTCTTACCTGTAGCAAGGGAAAACCGGATGCGCCGCATGGGCAGCTTTGCCGGAACGCACGCCGCTGCACTCTTTTTCAAGCAACCGGCATCCGCGCCGGCGCATCTGTGTTCTTAGCACGCATTCGCACGCACAGAGCTTGCGGCTTTCAACGCGGGAATCCTCCGTCCCGCGCGAGCCGGCGGCGATTCCAAGGGGCGCACGGCACGAAACGGCTCGCCCGCGTGGAATTGCGCCGATCAACCCGAAACTCGAAGACACGCCGAAGAGCAGGTACGCCATGATCGTCGAAGCACAGAGCACAGGACAGGGCCGCTGCAATCTGCACGTAGGGGCGGAGAATGTGCGGCAATACTTTCCACGCGGCATCACCGCCATCGAGCTGCAGCTCGGGCACGTAAAAATCCAGTGCGAGCTTGGGCCCGCGTTCTGGCAGGACGAACCGGAGATTCACGATCCCCGGCTCTGCGCCTGGCTCGAATCCAAGCACATGCACGGCAACCGCAGCCGCGGCCCGGTGCTGCTGGCCATGATCCCCACCGGAGAAAACGGCTTCCGCTTTGCGCCCGTCACGGCCGAAGCGCGGACGCAGTTCGAGACCGCCGCAGCCTGAGCGTTCCCGCGCGGCAGGCTTCCGCGCCGCGCGGCGGCAGGAAATCCCGGCTCGCTTTCCCTGGCAATCTCGCGTCATGTCAAGGCCATCCCGAATCGGGATGGCCTTGTGGTTTATTGCGAGTGCCAGGTCATGTCTACGCGGACAGGAATCTCGTTTTTGATTGGGACGGCGAGAAGCGGCGTTCGAGCCTCCCGTGCGTGAAATCGCAAAGTGAATCCCGTTCTGCCGCCTGGATTTTTGAAGAATGCAAAGTAACGCATACAATTTCCTCCGCAAATTAATGTAAAGAAACAGCCTCACGCGGTTGCACGATTAGATGCGGAGTTCGCGGATTCCCCTCCGGCAAGCCGCTGATTCCGCCTAAAATCAGTCCAAATACGCACGAGGAGGCAGGACGCTGATGCGTACATATATTTTCCTTTTTGCTCTTCTTATAACCCCGCTCGTTGCCGCAGCCGCGCCCGGACCGCAACTGCACAATTCCGATGTCTTTTTCGGCTACAGCCGCACCGGATCGGACACCTTTTACCAGGGCGCCGGCGGCCTGAACGGCTGGGAAGGCACGCTGCACATTCACATGGCGCCGTTTCTCGGCGCTGAGGCCGACGTGGCGCAATACGGCCTGGGCGCAAGCAGCGCCACGCCGCACACCACCACGGTCCTGTTCGGGCCGCGCCTCACGGTCAAAGCGGCCGGAATCGCGCTCTTCGCGCATGGCCTGGTCGGCGTGGAGCACTCCGCCAACAACAGCTCGGCCCAGCCCGTTTCCAATACGGGCCTCTCGTACGCCGTCGGCGGCGGGCTCGACGTGCCCATCTTCCCGTTCTTTGCCTGGCGCTTCCAGGGCGACCGCATCAGCTCTACGGAATCGCCGAGCGAGGGTACGAAGGCGCGCTTCACCACAGGCCTGGTCTTCCGGTTCTAAAGGCAGGGAGCGCGGTCCCGTAAACTCGCAACCGGATTTCCCCGTCCATCCCGGTATGGAAGCCTCAGGCATCGAGATCCGGTTTCGCTGTCCCTGCTGCGGCTACCGGACGCTCAAGACGCCCGGAACGATGGAGCTTTGCCCGGTCTGCTGGTGGGAGGACGACGGCCAGGAGGACGGTGACGCCGGCGAAGTCCGCCTGACCGTCAACGGCGCGCTCAGCCTGACCGAGGCGCGGATGCACTTTCTCGAATGCGGCGCCTCGCACCCGCGTTTTCTTCCCTACGTGCGCAAGCCTCAGGCCATAGAAATGGCGGCGGATTAGCTACGGCGAAAATATCTACCTGATCTGCTTCCGCTGCCTGCCGCCAACCCGGACAAAGAAGCCGGCAGGCAAAGCGAAATCGCACTGTCCGCGCCGGGACCGCGAAGAGTAACCGTCGCGCCAGCTCCATTCCAGTCCTGTTCGTGCCCAAACCACCCTGCCTCAGTTTGACCCTGCGCTCGCTTCCCTCTTACGATAGATAGAGCATCTCCCCAGCCTGAGGCGGCCTGCGTAGCGCCGTCGCGCGGGGAGTTTTCACGCGGCGCGCAAGCGCCTGGAAGGCACCAAAGTTGAGTTCTGTTGACACCCTCGAAAATACACAGGAACCGGCCGTGGCCCACGACCATAATCACGACCACGAAGGCCACGACCACGACCATCCCGATCATGCGCATGAGCCCGCGCCGGTCCTCAACCCCGAATGCACCCGCGACATAGCGCTGGACATCCCCGCCGAAGAGGTGACGAAGGCCTTCCGCCGCGTCACGCGCAACTACCAGAAATACGCGCGCATCCCCGGCTTCCGTCCCGGCAAGGCTCCGGAGACTTTCATCAGGCGCCGCTTTGCCAACGAAATCCGCAAGGACGTTCTGGACGCGCTGTTGCCGGAGAAGTTCAACGCGGCCGTTAAGGAGCAGGGCGTGCAGCCCGTGGGCCAGCCGCAGGTGACCGAGCTGACACTCGAAGAGGACAAGCCGCTCCACGTGAAGGCGGTCTTTGAGTACCTGCCCGAGTTTTCGATCGATGGCTACAAGGACGTGACCGTTCCCAAGCCTTCCGTCGAAGTCGCCGACGAAGAATTCAAGGCCGAGATGGAGCAGCTCCGCGACTCGCGCTCGACGGTCGAGCCGGTCGAGGAAGACCGCGAGCTCGTCGATGGCGACTGGGCGCTGATTTCCTATGAAGGCAAGATTGAAGGCGCGGAAGACGCCGCCCCGATTAAGGGCCAGGAAGCTCTGGTCGAAATCGGCGGCAAGGACACGGTGGAAGCCTTCACGTCCGCATTGCGCGGCGCGAAGGTCGGCCAGACGCTCGACGTTGCGGCTGCCTATCCCGCCGAGTATCCGCAGGCCACGATCGCCGGCAAGACCGTGAACTACACCATTGATGTGAAGGCCATCAAGAAGCGCACCACGCCGGAGCTGAACGACGAGTTCGCCAAGGAGCTGGGCGAGTACGAAAGCCTCGCCGACCTCGAAGCCAAGGTGCGCGAGCACCTGGCCGCGCGCAAGCAGCGCAGCATCGAGGGCGAAACCAAGGACAAACTCTTCCAGGCGCTCATCGAGCGCTTCCCTTTCGCGGTTCCCGAGTCGCTGGTGCAGGAGCAGGTCGATGCGCGGCTGGAGCGCGGCCTTCGTGCGCTTGCGTCGCAGGGCATGTCCGCCGAACAGATGCGCCAGCTTGACTTCGCGCGCCTGCGCGCCGCACAGCGCGATTCCGCCGTTGCCGAAGTCAAGAGCGGCCTGCTGCTGGCCAAGATCGCGCAGGAGGAAAACGTCGAAGTCACCGATGCCGAAGTGGAACGCGAGGTGCAGATTGCCGCAATCCAGACCGGCGAGCAGCCCGATGCCCTGATGGGCCGTTTGACGCAGGACGGCGGGCTGGCTAGAATCCGGGAACAGTTGAAACGCGAAAAGACCGCTCAACTTCTGTATGATCGGTTGCCCGCTTAACGGCGGGCAAGGCCGTACCGGAGACTGGCGGTTGGCATAAACAAGGGTTCGGGGCAAACGCCCCTTTTACGGAGAGCGAGAAGAACACACATGGCTTTGGTTCCCATGGTGGTTGAGCAGACGAGCCGGGGCGAGCGCGCCTACGACATTTACTCCCGCCTGCTGCGCGATAACATCATCTTCCTCGGCACGCCGATCGACGATCAGGTGGCCAATCTTGTAGTAGCGCAGATGCTCTTTCTCTCCGGTGAAGACCCGGACAAGGACATCCAGCTTTACATCAACTCGCCGGGCGGCTCCATCACCGCCGGCCTGGCGATTTACGACACGATGCAGTACATCAAGAACAACGTGACGACGTTCTGCATCGGCCAGGCAGCCAGCATGGGCGCGTTTCTGCTGCTCGCCGGCACGCCCGGCAAGCGCTTTGCCCTGCCCAACTCGCGCATTCTGATTCACCAGCCCTCGATGGGCGGCCTGAGCGGCCAGGCGACCGACATCGACATCCACGCGCGCGAGATTCTGCGCATCCGCGAGATCACCAACAGCCTGATAGCCCGGCACACCGGCCAGTCGCTCGAACGCATCGAGCGCGACGTGGAGCGCGACTTCATTATGAACGCGCAGCAATCCAAGGAATACGGCATCATCGACGAGATCATCGACCGTCCGCGCGGGTCGGAATTGCCCCGGTAACGTTACGGCTGTGGTCCCAATCGGCGCGGAAACTTCCCCGCCGGTTGAAATAGAGAGCAAAGTAAGAAGTTAGTGGCAGGTCAATGCGGTTATGTTTTGTGTCAGGGCACGGCTTGAGCCGTGCCGGACAAAATTCGATTTGAGAATTGGGCTTTAGCCCCTGCCTCTACATTGATCTGCAAAGTAAGAAGTTGAAAGCAAGTCCGGAGGAGCAGTAAGCCATGAAACCGCGCACGGGACCCGAAGAAGCACTACGGTGCTCGTTCTGCCACAAATCACAGGACGCTGTGGCCAAATTAATTTCCTCACCCAGCGATTATCCCCGGGCTTACATCTGTGATGAGTGCGTAGGCGTCTGCAACTCCATCCTCGAAGACGACCGCGGCGAGACGCACCCGGCGGCCAACGCCGGCCACCTGCCCAAACCGCATGAGGTCAAGAGCTTCCTCGACGATTACGTCATCGGCCAGGACCAGACCAAGAAGAAGCTCGCCGTCGCCGTCTACAACCATTACAAGCGCATCCAGATGAATCGTATGCGCGGCAACGACGTCGAGCTGTCGAAGTCGAACATCCTGCTCATCGGCCCCACGGGCTCCGGCAAGACGCTGCTCGCGCACACGCTGGCCAAGATGCTCGACGTTCCATTTGCGATTGTCGATGCGACCACGCTCACCGAAGCCGGTTACGTTGGCGAGGACGTTGAGAACATCATTCTCAAGCTGCTCCAGGCCGCCGACGGCGACGTAACCCGCGCGCAGCAGGGCATCATCTACATCGACGAGATCGACAAGATTGGCCGCAAGGATGAGAATCCCTCCATCACCCGCGACGTAAGCGGCGAGGGCGTGCAGCAGGCTCTGCTCAAGATTCTCGAAGGCACCGTGGCCAACGTTCCTCCGCAGGGCGGCCGCAAGCATCCGCACCAGGAGTTCACCGCCGTCGATACGACGAACATTCTCTTCATCTGCGGCGGAGCCTTTGTCGGCCTGGAGCGCGTCGTCGGCCGCCGCATCGGCAAAAAGGCTCTCGGCTTCAAGACCATCGATGCCGAATCCGAAACCGCATCGCGCAGCCAGCGCGACACGGAGCTGCTGCGCAAGACCGAGCCGCAGGATCTCATCAAGTACGGCCTGATTCCCGAGTTCGTCGGCCGCCTGCCGGTCGTCGGCGTGCTCGACGAGCTGGATGAAAGCGCCCTGATTGAAATCCTCACCAAGCCGCGCAACGCCATCCTCAAGCAGTACCAGCGCATGTTCGAGTACGAAAATGTGCGCCTGCACTTCTCGCAGGAAGCCGTCGGCGCCATCGCCCGCGAAGCCCTCACCCGCAAGGTAGGCGCGCGCGGCCTGCGCATGATCCTTGAAGAGCTGATGCTCGACCTGATGTACCACCTGCCCACCAACAAGCGCGTCCGCGATCTCGAAATCACGCGCGAGATGGTCGAGCGCCGCGATCTCTCGCTCTGCCTGCTTGAAAAAGCGGGATAGCTTTCCCGGAAACGTTTCGTCAGCTCCCAGGAGCGCCTTCAGGCAATCAAGCTCCGAAGAGGCGAAAAACTGCTTTGCCGGTTTCCCTCAAAGCGTCTCGTGCGTTCCGTCGCAGAACGGCTTGTCGCCGGTCCGCTTGCATCCGCACAGCCACACGGTCTCGGAATCCTTCGCCACAAAGCGGACGGGCGTGATATCGCTGCCTTTGTGGCTGCCGTCGCAGAAAGGCTGATTTTCGCTCAGGCCGCAGGCGCACCAGAGATAGCTTTTCCCCGCCTCGACCTCGACAGGGTACGGACCTTTTTGCGGTATTGCGGGTTCGGTCATCGCTCTCTCCTTATGGGCATTCTCGCACCATTATCGCTAATCTCTGCGAATACGGCGTGAGGCGCAGTTTGCGGCACGGCTGAAGCCGTGCCCTTTCAAAACAGATTCAAGCCGACCCGTCACCGAAATCTGCGCGCGCCTCCTTTCGCTGTACAATCCAATCTAAGCCGCTGCCATTCGGCGCATCCGCGAAGCGTTTTACCGCGTCCAATCCGCAGCGCTACACTTGCTTATGACCACTTCCCGCGACAAATCCGAGCCGCGCAAGCTGCCCATGATGCCCATTCGGGACATGGTGATCTTCCCTTACATGATGACGCCCTTCGTTGTCGGCCGCGAGTCCAGCGTCCGCGCGCTCGAAGAGGCTCTCACCGGCGACCGGCTGATCTTTCTCGCCACACAGCACGACGCCAGCATCGACGAGCCCAAGGCCAGGGATATCTACCAGGTCGGCTCCATCTGCCGCATCGTGCAGAACGTGAAAATGCCCGACGGCAACATCAAGGTGCTTGTCGAAGGCGTGGAGCGCGCCAAATCGACCGAGGTCAACGACCGCGACGGCTTCTTCGTGGCCACCGTGCGCACCGGTAAATCGAGCTTCGAGATGACGCCCGCCGCCGAGCAGCTCATGCAGCGCGTCACCAGCCTCTTCGAGCAGTACGTCAAGCTCCAGCAGTCGCTCAACTACGAGACCATCATCGCCACCGTGCGCATGGACGAGGCCTCGAAGCTCTCCGATGTCATCGCGGCGAATCTTCAGCTAGGCATCGAAGAAAAGCAGGAGCTGCTCAGCATCTTCGATCCCGCCGCGCGCCTCGCCCGCATCGCGGACGTGCTCGACGTTGAAATCGAGAAGCTCGACCTCGACCGCAACATCCAGAGCCGCGTGAAGCGCCAGATGGAGCGCGCGCAAAAAGAGTACTACCTTAACGAAAAGATCAAGGCCATCCAGAAAGAGCTTGGCCGCGGCGAAAAGAGCGAGTTCGACGAGCTGCGCAAAAAGATCGAGTCCGCCGGAATGCCCAAGGATGTGCTCGAAAAGTCCATCACCGAGCTCAAAAAACTCGAAGCCATGCCGCCCATGTCGGCGGAAAGCACCGTCAGCCGCAATTACATTGACTGGCTGCTCGCCGTGCCGTGGAAGAAGCGCTCGAAGGAGACGCGCTCCATCGATTACGCCGAAAAGGTGCTCAACGAAGACCACTACGGCCTCGAAAAAATCAAGGATCGCATCCTCGAATTTCTCGCCGTGCGCCAGTTGGTGAAGAACCCGAAGGGATCGATCCTCTGCTTCGTCGGACCGCCGGGCGTGGGCAAAACTTCGCTCGGCATGTCGATCGCCAAAGCCACCGGACGCAAGTTCGTTCGCCTCGCTCTGGGTGGCGTGCGCGATGAAGCCGAGATTCGCGGCCATCGCCGCACTTACATCGGCGCGTTGCCGGGGCAGATCATCCAGCACATGAAAAAGGCCGGCACCAAGAACCCGGTCTTCCTGCTCGATGAAGTCGACAAGATGGCCTCGGACTTCCGCGGCGATCCGGCATCGGCGCTGCTCGAAGTCCTCGACCCCGAGCAGAACATAACCTTCCAGGATCACTACCTCGACGTGGACTACGATCTTTCGCAAGTTCTCTTCGTCGCCACGGCCAACGTGCTGCACACCATCCCCGCCGCGTTGCAGGACCGCATGGAAGTCCTGCGCCTGCAAGGCTACACCGAGCAGGAAAAGCTCGAAATCGCGCGCCAGTACCTCGTCAAAAAGCAGCGCGAGCAGACCGGCCTCACCGAAAAGCAGATCGTCATCGAAGACAGCGCCATTCTCGAAATCATCCGCAGCTACACGCGCGAGGCCGGCGTGCGCAACCTTGAGCGCGAGCTCGGCAATCTCTGCCGCAAGGTGGCGCGCCGCGTTGTGAAGAACGGCACAAAGCATAGGGAGACGATCAACGCAGCCAACATCGCCGAGTTCCTCGGCGTGGCGCGCTTCCGCGACTCCGAGATGCAGGAGAAGAACGAGATCGGCGTCGTTACCGGCCTGGCGTGGACCGAAGTCGGCGGCAGCATCCTCAACACCGAGGTGCAGGTCCTCGACGGCAAAGGCAAGCTCACCATCACCGGCCAGCTTGGCGACGTAATGCAGGAGTCCGCGCAGGCCGCGCTCAGCTACATCCGCGGCAAGGCGCAGGCGCTCGGCCTCACGCGCGAGTTCTACCGCAACGTGGACCTGCACCTGCACGTTCCCGAAGGCGCAATTCCAAAGGACGGCCCATCGGCGGGCATTACGATGGCAACGGCTCTGGCCAGCGCATTGTCAAAAATTCCTGTGCGGCGCGATATCGCCATGACCGGCGAAATTACGCTGCGCGGCAAGGTGCTGCCGATTGGCGGATTGAAAGAAAAGCTGCTGGCGGCCCTGCGCACCGGAATCTTTGAAGCCATTCTGCCGCGCGGCAACGAGAAGGATTTATCCGAGATGCCGGACAACATCAAGAATTCGATGAAGCTGCACTTCGTCGATTCGATGGATGAAGTTCTTGCGCTCGCGCTCACCGAGCCGCTGCCGACGCCGGTCCCCGCAGAAGCGGAAGTCTTAACCGCCGTAGCGCCGGAGATCGTCAGCGGCGGAGCAATCGCGCATCAATAACAGCAAAGATGGGTGCCCTATCCTTGGCGCGTTTTTGTTTTTGTGCCAAGGGTGGGATCGCAAAACAATCGCGGTTGCGCTTCCTCAACTTTTCTTTGCCGCAGCAACGCCGAAGCGAATCCATGCGTTATACGACACAATTTCTGCTCTCGGCCATGTCTGCCGAACAATTCCCTGCCCCGGATTCCATCGGCGCCGTGCCGGAGATCGCCTTTCTCGGCCGCTCGAATGTGGGCAAATCGAGCCTGCTGAACGCGCTTGCCGGCGAAAAAGCGGCTAAAGTTTCCTCCACGCCCGGCCGTACACGCGCCATCAACTTTTTCCTGCTCGTCGATGACCGCCAACGCCCCAGGCTGGCCTTCGCCGACCTTCCCGGCTACGGCTACGCAAAAATTTCGAAATCGATTTCCGCCGAGTGGCCCAAGTTCATCGAGCCGTATCTGCAGGATCGGGAAACCCTCAGCCTCTGCGTCTGCCTCGTCGATTCCAACGTCCCGCCACAGGAGCGCGACCGCCAGCTCATCGACTGGCTGCGAGCCGTGAACCGTGACTTCGTGATCGTCGCCACAAAGACCGACCGCCTGAGCGGCAACGAGCGCACGCGCAACCTTGCCGCCTTGCGCAAAGGCCTCGGTGTTGCGGAGATTCTCCCGGTTTCATCGAAGACCGGCGCAGGCATCCGCGAGTTATGGACAAGAATTGAAGAGGTAGGAACTAAAAAGCAGCAAACCTGAAACCAAAAGTTCCTGCAGCGCCTCACCACGCTGAATACGGCTGCCCGTCCGAGCCCGTATCCTCCGAGCCCGAGTGCACATTGTCAATGCCGCCCGAGTCCGTCTCGTCCAGCGAGTAGAGCGCATCGCTCGTATCCGTCACCCACGTATCGCGGCTGTGCGTCATCGGGTCCTGGGGAATCTCGCGCAGGTAGCCCTGGTCCACCAGGTCGTCGAGCGACTGCGGAGCTTTCTGCTTGTCCGCGGTATAGGAATCAATCGCGCGCCGCATCGTTTGCAGGTCTTCCTTGAGCACGGCCTCGCGCGCCGCGCGCACCGCGCCCTGATAGGCCGGCACGGCAATCGCCGTCAGGATCAGGATGATCGCCATCACGATCATCAGCTCGATCAGCGTAAAGCCGGCTTCCGATTTCGCTCTACCAGTCCGCATACTTGGTGCCGTCCAGGGCCGTGCCCTGCGATTTTGAATACACGTCAAAGACGCTCTGCCCGCCGAAGCTCGTTGAATCGGGATCGTCCTGCATCGAGCGCAATCCCCACTCCGTATTGCCCGTCATCGGGTCCACCGGAATCCGCCGCAGAAACTTCACCTTCTTGCCCTGAATGTCCACGCCGTTCACCAGCGTTTCGAGGTCGGGCGGATAATTCTGGCTGTCCACCTTGGTCTGGATCGCGCCCTTGTCCGCCGCGTCCTTGTACATGTCAATCGCCGCGCGCATGGTCCACAGATCGTAGCGCAGCTCACGCTCTTTTTCCCGCTTGACCTGGAAACGCAGAATCGGCACCGCGGCCGAGGCAAGAATCGCCAGAATTCCCACGGCCACAACCATCTCGACCAGCGTGAGGCCTCGCTCGCCTGCCTTCGGAATTCGCCTGCAACGCATCATCTCACTTCACAACCAGTTACTTCACAACCAGCTTTGTTATTTCACGATGAGGTTCAGCGCGCTGGCCGAAGCCGGCACCTGCTGCTGTTTCGACGTCATGGCTCCGGGCTGCGTAATCGTAATCGTGCTCGGTCCCGGCGCCTTGGCCTGGAACGTCAGCACATAGACCACGCCCGCGCCATTCACGCCCGCCGCGCCCATCGGACGCGAAGCATTGATTGTCAGATTGCCGCCATCATCGCGCACGCTCGGCTGAATCGCCTGTCCTCCGCGCCCCAGAAAATCTCCCGGAGCCACGTTCACCAGCGCCAGCCTGGAAGAGTCATAGCGCATCCGCAACGGAACAGAATCGATATCCTGGGCGCCGCTGATGACCACAGGCACCTGGAAGGTAGACCCGCTCTTCACTGGTCCCGGATCACTCATCAGGAAGCGCAGCTCCGACCCCGGAGCCGGAACCGTAGCCGCGGGCGGCGATTCCGCCTGTCCAGCCGCGGCCGGTGGACCGGCGCTCGCAGGCTGTACATTCCCGGCAGTCTGTCCATCCGCATCTCTTTTCAGATCAACCAGCGCCTGCGTCGCCGCGGCTGCCGCGCTCATCCCTCTATACTGTCCAATCGAAGTCGTCGCCACGCCGGTCTGCACCACCGGAGCCGCGTGGTAAGCCTCGCCGCTCGTCGGCAGCAGCCGGAGCTTGACATTCTGCCCCGTTCCAGAGTCCACCGGCCGAAGATTGTCCGCCGAGATATCCGCGCCGCGCACGATATGCGGCACAACCATGAACACCAGCTCGTCCGTATCGATCGTGTGGTCCTTCGAGCCGAACAGGTAGCGCAGGATTGGAATCGAGCTCAATCCCGGTATGCCGTTCCAGCTCGTCTCATCGCTGCGCTCCAGGATGCCGCCCAGGATACTCACCTCGCCCTCGCGCAGCCGGATCGTCTGCTCGCTGGTCTTCTGTACAATGATCGGCTCCGTCACGCCGCTGATCGTCACATTGCCGCCTTCTGACTTGTCTTCAATGTGCAGCTTCAGCGTCACGTCGCCATCGTCGTGGATGGTCGGCGTCATTTCGATGTCCACACCGACATCGATGTACTGGAATTGCGTTTCGGCAACCCCGGTAAGCAGGGTAGTGCTGGTGCCCGTGCTGTATGTGCCCGTTGCAATCGGTACCTGCTCGCCGATCTTCATCGTCGCCTTCTGCATGTTCGTGGCGCGCAGACGCGGGTTCTCCAGAACTTTTGTGTCCGTGTCCGTCAGCAGCAGGTTCGCCGTCGCCGCTCCCATCGTGATGGCAAAATCGTTCGAGTTGAGATTCGCCAGGTTGTAGAGCGTCAGGCTGCTGCTCGTCGAAGAGGACGAGGAAGACGAGGAAGAGGAAGAGCTGCTCGTCGTCGGCGGCTGCAACTGCACGCCCACGCTGCTCGGCCACTCGAGCCCGATCGTGCGCTCCCAGTCCTTGCTCACCTCCATGATGGCGATATCGACCACCACCTCCGGCATGGGCTTGTCCGTATCGTCGATGATCTTCTGCGCCAGCATCAGCTCATCCGGCGTGCCCTTGACCACAATCGCATTCTGGCTGGCGATCGGCTGCACCCGCACGCCGGTGCCCAGCAGGTTGCGCACCGCCTGCACGGTGTCGTTCAGGTCATTCTGCTGCCAGGCATTCGTCAGGTAAAAAGTCTGCACCGCCTGCTGCGCAAAGTCGCGCTGCTTCGTCGGGTTGTTCTGCGCCACAAAGATCGTGTTCGGCGTAACCGCCTGCCAGAAGGTATTCGACTGAATGGCCACAATGCGCAGCGCGTCCAGCAGCGAAACATTCGTCAAATCCACCTGGATGCGCTGCGAGTGGTATTCGGGATCGAAGAGCACATTGATGCCCGCCGCGCGCCCCACCGCCTGGTAGACGATCTTCGAGTCTTCCGTCATGTGCAGCGCCTGAATCACGTTCGTAACCGGCTTCAGCTCCACCGGCCCGCCCATCGAATCCAGCTCCTTCTGCTCGGCGTCCTCCGGCGTCACAATCTGCTGTTTGCTTTCCGCGTGCTGCTGAGCCTGGCGCACCACGGCCATCTCCTGCACAACCGCCTCGTTGCTCGGATCGATCTCGTTGGCGCGCAGCAGCTCCACCATTGCCGCCTGGTAGTCGCCCGCCTGCTCAAGCTGGCGGCCTTTTTTCAGGTGCGCAGCCCCTGCGGGAACGCGCGCACGCTCCAGCGCCGTCTTATAAATCATCTCGCCCGGCTTCTTCTCGTGAGCCTTCTCGTAGTCCGTAAACGCGGCGTCCCAGTCTTCCTTTGCCTCGGCCGCCTGGCCCAGCTTGTAGAGCTTGCTCGCCGACGGCGTATGCTCCGCCGCATGGAGCCGCGCACCCGTCCCCGGCAAGAGAAAAATCAGAAGGAGAAACGCAGGCGGGAAGGAAGCTCGCAAAGCTCCTGCCCGCAAAGCTCCCAAAAGACCAGCGCGGTTCATCGAACTCCCCTGTCGGATGCCTATAGGATCAGTGGAAATATCCATCAAACGATGCCTCATTTTAGCAAAGCGCCTCTGCCGAAAGGCTTGTGCGCGAGCCTCCGCCGACCGCCCCGATGCTACGATAGAAATTCGAGGAATCTTCGCCCTGGCACGCCAGACCAGCCACGTCATCGCCCCGCCCAAAGCCCCATCCGGCGCCGGCCCCAAAAAGCCGCGCGACCCCGTGGCCGCAGGCGAGCGCGACGCCGCGCAGAACCGCGCCGCCAGCCATAACTATTTTCTTCTCGATAAGGTGGAAGCCGGCCTGGCCCTGCGCGGAACCGAGGTCAAGTCCATCCGCGAAGGCAAAGCCAACCTCAAGGACGCCTACGGGCTCATCAAAGACAACGAGGCGTTTCTGCTCAATCTGCATATCGGCCCTTATTCGCACGGGAACCTCTCCAACCACGACGAGACCCGCACCAGGAAACTGCTGCTGCACCGCGAAGAGGTTCGCAAGCTACAGTCAAAGACGCAGATCAAGGGCCACACGCTCATCCCCACCCGGCTTTATTTCCGCCACGGCCGGGTCAAATGCGAGCTCGCCGTAGCCAAAGGCAAGCAGGACTGGGACAAGCGCGAAACCGAAAAGCGCCGCGAGGCCGACCGCGAAGCCCGCGCCGCCATCAACTCCAGCAAACGCCGCAACGGGAACTAGGGACTAGCCGGGACTAGCGGGTGCCCCATGTCTCCCGGTTTTGGAGACGTGGGATAACAAACGCCCGTAATGACATAATGCCCGTATGCGGACTGAACTTTCCTTTGCCCCCTTGCAATCCCTTGAAACTGAACTTCTGGCCGTCCTCGCCGTAGACACGCAGACCGCCAAAGGCCCAGATGCCAAGCCTGCACCCACGCTGCTGACCAGCGACGAAGCCGTTCAAAGCGCAGCGAAAACCGTGCTTGAAAGCGGCGAATTCAAGGCCGGTGCAAATGAAACAGTGCTGATCCACGCGCCGGCGGGGCTGACCGCGAAACGCCTCCTGCTCGTCGGCCTCGGCAAGCAGGCAAAAGCAACCGCAAACAGCGTCCGCACCGCCGCCGGAACGGCAGTCCGCTACACCAAGCCGCGCGGAATCCGCGCGCTGGTCTTTGCACTCCCCGACTCCGAAATTCCGCTCCACGCAGGGGCACGCGCCGCCGCCGAAGGCGCATTCGTCGGCGACTTCGACTCCGATACCTACCGCACCGACCGCAAAGACCAGAGCGTCCAATCCTTCACCGCCGTCGCGCCAGCCGCAAGCGAAAAACCTGCCATCGAAGCCGCCTTCGCCGAAGGCACCATCGTAGGCGAGAGCCAGAACTTCACCCGCGCGCTGGTCAACGAGCCGGGGAACGTTCTCACGCCCACCGAATTCGGCAAGCGCGCGGCAACCATGGCCGAGGAAACCGGCCTCCAGTGGGACGTCTACTCCACCGACAAGCTGCGCGAGCTGAAGATGGGCGCATTCCTGAGCGTCGCGCAAGGCTCCGCCGAGCCGCCTGCGCTCATCGTCCTGCGCTATGAGCCCGAAGGCGTAACCGACGGCCCGATTTTGGGCCTGGTCGGCAAAGGCATCACCTTCGACACCGGCGGCATCTCCATCAAGCCCGCCGACAACATGGAAAAGATGAAATACGACATGGCCGGCGGCGCAGCCATGCTCGGAGCCATGCGCGCAATCGCACTGCTCAAGCCCAGGGTGCGCGTAGTCTGCATCGTCTGCGCCACGGAAAACATGCCCGACGGCAAAGCCCAGAAACCCGGTGACGTGCAAACGGCCATGTCCGGCAAGACCATCGAGATCATCAACACCGACGCCGAAGGCCGCTTAGTGTTGGCTGATGGCCTGGCCTACGCCAAGCAACTCGGCGCAACTCACCTCATCGATGCCGCCACACTCACCGGAGCCGTCGCCGTCGCATTGGGCCAGATCAACGCCGGAGCCTTTTCGAACGACGATGCAACCTTCGAGAAATTCAACACCGCCCTCACCACCAGCGGCGAAAAATTCTGGCGTCTCCCGTTAAGCGACGAATACGCCGAGATGATCAAGTCCGACATCGCCGACATCAAAAACACCGGCGGCCGCTACGGCGGCTCCATCACCGCGGCTGAATTCCTGAAAGTATTCGCCGAAGACACGCCGTGGATTCACCTCGATATCGCCGCCCTCGCCTGGATCGACGAAAACAAGCCCTGGATCGCCAAAGGCCCCAGCGGCGTAGCAGTCCGGTCGATATTGGAGTGGGTCAGAAGCTATTAGCTTTTGGCTATTAGCTTGGCTGCGGAATAACGGGCTTTTGTGCTATACCACCCATCGAGCAAACGACGCTCGATGAACGGTGTAGCCGGCACCCGGCTCTTAACGATCCAGTTTAGCTTTGAGGGCATTCCAACCAGTGTCATTCAGGTATCTTGAGAGATCCCGCGTATGGTTCTTATAGGTGTCGTTTGCAATCTCGTGCCTGTCTTTAATTTTAAGCCCTCTGGTCTCCCAGCATTTGTTTTTATTTGTGGATGTGAGGTAAATCTGCAGCTTCTCTTGATGGTCGTGAATCTCGTCCATGTGCTGCCGCAGTTTCGCTGTTGGAACAACTAGAAAATCAGTCTTGTCACTTTCAAATCCGTGCAATACAAACACCCAAAATTCAGCCTTTGAAGGGTCAATCTTCTCCATGCTCAACGTGAACCAACCGTGGCTGCGTAATGCTTGCCGATCGGGAGATTTTACGGGCTTGGGGAAGTCCTTGCTGAATTTCACTTGAAGCGAGACTGTTCGCTGGTTTTTCTTGTTAGTGACAAGCAAGTCTACGCCAGTGTCCTTCGACGGAATCCACACATTCCATCTCTTGAATTTAGTCTCAATGTGATTTCCTACCAGGTATTCCCCGGCATGGATCGTAAACATTGGTCTCATAGGGAGGCAGTATAACGCAGATGTGCACCAGCCGCTCTTCTTATACGCACATTTCAGACACTACAAAAAACGCGATGTCTCGGAGAACTTCTCACATCGCTTCAGGAGTCTCAATCCCGAGCCAGCCCAGCACCGTAACAAGCTCGTGCAATGCCACAGCCGCCGTAGCCAGCAGAAACGTCTTCCGCTCCGCATCCTCTTCCGTCAAAATGTGATGCTTGTGGTAGAAGTTGTTGAACTCCTGCGCAAGCTGAAACGCGTGCTTCGCCAGATAAGCAGGCTCTGAGACCGTAATCGCCTGATCGAGCACCAGCGACCGCCGTCCCGCACGCAACCACAGCGCCCAGATATCTTCGTTCTCTTCACCCGCAAGAAAACCAGCAATCCCAGAGCCCTGCTGACCTGCTAACTCGCTATGCGCGTCAGCGCGCTGACGCGCTAATTCTGCAAACTCCGCCAAAACATTCTCCGGCGTAGTTCCTCCCTTGCGGAAGATATTCCGAATCCGCACCGCCGCATACTGGCAATACGGCCCCGTCTCGCCCTCAAAGCTCAGCGCATCCTTAAAGTCGAAAGCAATGACGGAATTCCGCGTGAACTTCAGCATGAAGTAGCGCAGCGCGCCAATCGCAATCTGCCGCGCAATCGTCTCGCGCTCAGTCGCATCGCGGCTCGTCTGCCGCTTTTCCACTTCCTCGCTCGTCGCCGCAATCAGCTTGTCGATCAGGTCATCAGCCTTTACGCCAAACCCCTTGCGCCCGCTCACCTCGATATACGGCCGCGACAAATCCTCTTCCGCCACCGTGTAGCCAAGCTCCACCGCGCAGCGCGGCGTGAGCGCCACCATCTCGTAGCTGAAGTGCGTATAGTGATCCGCCTGCGCGGTGTACCCCATCCCGCGTAGAGCTTGTATGACGTTAGCCTGCGGATCGCTCTGCCGCGAATCAATCACGTTGTAGATCGCGCTTGCGCCGCCAAAGTGCGGATGGTCCGCCTCACCCTGCATCGCCGAAATCCAGCATTCGTGATCGGGATACGCAAAGAACTTCTCGTAACCAAAATCGCGCCCCGGAAGCAGCCCGAACTTCCAAAGGTGATACGCAATGTCCTTGCCCACGTACGTAACAGTGCCATTCGAGCGCACAATCGCCTTCGCATCTTCATCCAGCTCGCCGTCTGCAATCTCCGCACCCGGACGACGCATCACCCAACAGCCCTTGTTCTTGCCCTCGGTCTCAAAGTAGAGCACGCCCTTCTGCTTCAGCTCCTCAAAGGCCACTTCCCAGAACTTGAGGTGCAGAATCTCGCTCTCACGCGGCAAAAAGTCATACTCGATGCCCAACCGCAGCATCGTTTCGAGATGCCGCCTGAGCACCGCCGTAGAAATCAGCTCCGCAACTTCCGCCGTCTCGTTGCCGCCCTCTTCAATCGCGTGCAGCGTCGCATAGCGCAGCTTCTTCCGCTCTGCATTTTCCGCCTCGCTTCCCTGCTCATACCACTGCGAAGTCCGCGCATAGAGATCCCAGCAGTAGTAATCCACGCGCTCGCCGCGAGCCTTTAAATCATCGAGCAGCGCGCGCACCTCCGCAAGCGACTTCCCTTCGACATAGAGGAAGCCGACAACAACATCCGCCACCTGCACGCCGGTGTTGTCGATGTAATTCTGCACATCGACCTGGGAGCCCGCCGCGCGCAGCATCCGCACAAACGTGTCGCCCAGAATCGCATTGCGCAAGTGGCCGATATGCGCAGCCTTATTGGGATTGATGCTGGTGTGCTCCACCAGCGAGTGCGGCGGATTCGCCAGCTTGAAGAACGGATGCGCCAGCTTCGGCAGTTCCGCCGCGGCAGTGGTGCGCGCAAACGCCGCCCGGTCCAGCCGCGCATTGATGTACCCCGCGCCCGCGACCTCAAACCCCGCAAAGCCGGTGAGCGCCGCGAGATCGCTTTGCAACGCCTCCACAATCTCCTGCGCAATCATCTTCGGCGCCTTGCGCAGCGAGCGCGCCAGTTGCAGCGCAACCGGCGTGGCCAGCTCGCCAAACTTCAGCTCCGGCGGAATCTCAACGGGAATGTTTTCAATATCGAGCGAATACTTCGCTTTGAGAACCGAGCGGAGATGCACGGCAAGCTGCCTTTGAAGTTCCAGATACACGCGCGAAAACCTCAGAAATCCTTGATTTACAAGGGATATTCTAGCAGCACACACACTTTATGCTGGTGTTGGCGCTCTGCCGGGAAAAACCGTATCCTCAGTGGTGCGGAGGACATCCAAATGGTCGCAATCACCGGAACAGAGCTGCAGGAGTGGGTCGAGCACACGTCGCGCGGCTGGAAGCAGGTCATCACCGCGCACCCGGAAATCCTCACCTTCCCCTGCGACATCCGCGGAACTAATTCTGTCGCCCAACTGCTTCAGCACATCGTCGCCGCGGAGCTGCGTTACGCCGAGCAGTTGAACGAGCTCCCGCAAACGCCCTACGAGGCCATCCCCTACGACTCAGTCGAAACGATCTACGCCACGCATGACCGCGCCATGCAATTACTGACCCCGCTTCTCAACCGCGACCAAGCCTTCTGGGAGGAAGTGCTCGAGTTCAAGACACGCTCCGCAGGCGCGCTCCGCACCTCGCGCCGCACCGTGCTGGTTCACATGCTTACGCATTCCGTCCGCCATTACGCGCAACTGGCCACGCTCGTGCGCCAGCATGGCGTAAAACATGACCTGATCGCGGACTACATCTTCTTACACGCAGAGCGGGTTCCCGCGTAAAGCGAATCAAACCCGATGCCGTAAGATGGATAGATAAGTTGCCTAACGATTTCCGCCTGCTTACGGGGCGAATCGGCAGCGTAATTCCCACTCATGGCCAAGACTTCGACCCAAACTGCGCCCAGCACTGAGCACTTTTATCTCACCACGCCCATCTACTACGTGAATGCGCGTCCGCACCTGGGCCACGCTTACTCGACGATCGTCTGCGACGCCATTGCCCGCCGCAAGCGCGCCCTCGGCATCGACACACGGTTCCTTACCGGCACCGACGAGCACGGCCAGAAGATCGAGCGCAGCGCCAGGCTCGCAGGCAAAACGCCGCAGGAATTCGCCGACGTCATCGCCGGCGAATTCCGCGCGCTCTGGGATCGCCTCGGCCTGAGCTACGACGACTTTATCCGCACCACCGAGCCGCGCCACATCCGCGGCGTGCAGAAGTTGTTCGCAACCCTCCGCGACAAGGGCTACATCTACAAAAGCACCTACACCGGCCAGTATTGCGTAAGCGACGAAGCCTACGTCGATGGCCCTCCCGGAACCATCTGCCCCACCTGCGGCCGCGTAACGGAAACGGTGAGCGAAGAAAATTATTTCTTCAAACTCTCGGCCTTCGAGCGCAAGCTGCTTCAGTTTTACGAAGCCAATCCCAACTTCATGCAGCCCGAGTCCACGCGCCGCGAAGTGATTTCTTTCGTCCGCAGCGGCCTCAAAGATCTGTCCGTAAGCCGCACCAGTTTCTCCTGGGGCATCCCCGTCCCCGGCGATGAGAAACACGTCGTCTACGTCTGGCTCGACGCACTGGCCAATTACATCACTGCCCTCGGCTACGGCTCCGACGATCCCGCCGAGCAGAAAAAATTCGAGAAATTCTGGCCCGCCGACCTGCATCTCATCGGCAAAGAGATCAGCCGCTTCCACTGCGTCTACTGGCCCGCGTTTCTCATGGCCGCCGGAATTCCGCTGCCGAAATCCATCCGCGCCAACGGCTGGCTGCTCTTCGACGACGCGAAGATGTCGAAGTCGCTCGGCAACATCGTCCGCGCGGAGACCATCGACGAAGTCCTCGGCGCAGACGCGCTGCGCTACTTCCTGCTGCGCGAAATCCCCTTCGGCCAGGACGGCAGCTTCACCTTCGACGCGCTCGTGCGCCGCTACAACGGCGACCTCGCCAACGGCTACGGCAATCTTGTCAGCCGCGTCGTCAACATGATGCACAAGTTCTTCGGCGGCGTTGTGCCGGAAACCGGCGCAGCCATCGAGGCCGAAACAGCCTTGCGCGCCGCAGCCGAACGAGCGATCAACGAGTTCGGCCCTGCCTTCGACGAGTTCAATTTTTCCGAAGCGCTCAAAGGCCTGTGGACGCTCGTAGCCGAAGCCGACGGCTATCTGACCGCCAACGCGCCATGGAAAAAGCCCACCGAGCGCAGCGACGCCGACCATACCGCCTTGCAAGCCCGCGTGCTGGCCACGGCAGCAGAAGCCATCCGCATCGCCACAGCGCTCATCTATCCCATCTTGCCGGTATCGGCAGCAAAGGTCTGGCAGCAACTCGGCCTCGGCGAAATTCAGGATGCAGCCAAGCAGGCATTTCTAACCAATTTGCAATGGGGCGGATTGAAGGCCGGCACAAAATTCGGCGAACCCGCGCCGCTCTTCCCCCGCGCAGAAAAGGACGCGATCGATCGTATGCAGAACCTTGAGAACGAGAACAACGCCAGCGCTGTCGATGCCGCAGCCGGTAACAAGATTGTTGCGCCAACACCAGCGGCTGAACCCGTGAAGTTCGCCGAAGTGCCAAAACCCGAAGCCCCCGCCGAAAAGCCCGCTCCGGCTGCGCCTGCCGCTGTACCTGCCGCCGTTCCACAGACGGCCGCAGCGCCTGAGGCGCAGTCAGCCCCACAGCAGTTGGTCGAAGAAAAACAGTTCATCACCATCGACGACTTCGTCAAAGTGGACTTGCGCGTCGCACAGATCCTCGTCGCCGAGCGTATCCCCAAAGCCGACAAGCTGCTCCGCCTCGAAGTCGATCTTGGCTACGAAAAGCGCCAGATCCTCGCCGGCATCGCCGCGTACTACGAGCCGGAAAAGCTCATCGGCCGCAAGATCGTCATCGTCGCCAACCTCGCCCCACGCAAAATGCGCGGCCTCGAATCAAACGGAATGCTGCTCGCCGCGTCTCTGCCGGACAATCCGGACAGCACACCTGTCCTCGCCGGCTTCCTTGAAGACGTCCCGCTCGGCGCGCGGCTCAAGTAGATAATGCTTAGCTAATTGGGCTTTCTAGACGGCTTATCCGGTAATTCATCGTCGGAAAAAACTTCTTCTTCGATGGAAAAACCATCCGGCCAAATATCGACGCCCAAGTCGTATCCGTGGATCTCAAAATCATTCGGATACTGGGCAAACCCCGGTTTATTCTTTGCTCGTTCGATCGCCTCCGAAGCCTCGGCTTCGGATCGATATGCGCCAACAAGTAGAAGCTGTCCGGAATCTCGAATGTGATAAAGCAGGTAAACTTTATCGTGCATGACGACTATGCTTTCAGATAAAGCGACAAATCTGCAATTGAAACCAATGCTCATCGATTCGCACGCTCATCTCGACAGCCCGCGCTACGCTGAAGACCGTGCCGCGATGCTCATGCGCGCTGCCGAAGCAGGCGTAGGCGCGGTGCTCGCCATCGGCATCGGCGAAGGCCCCGCCGAGATGCACCGGGCGCTCGATCTCTGCCGCGAGTACAACGGCAAGCGCGAAAACGGAGCCAGTCTGCCAAAGCTCTACGCCAGCGCAGGAATCTATCCGCACACCACAACCGAAGCCGACGAAGCCGCGTTATCAAAGCTCGACAAACTGCTGGCCGAGCCCGAAGTCATCGCCTGCGGAGAAATCGGCCTCGACTACTACCACGAAGGCGCTCCGCACGATCTTCAGCGCGAAAAACTCATCCGCCAGCTTGAAATCGCCGCATCCCGCAAGCGTCCCATCCTGATCCACTGCCGACCGAAAGACGGAACAACCACTGCATGGGACGATCTCTTCGTCATCCTCGATGAGCATTGGCGGCACACCGGCTTAGGCGGCATCATGCACTGCTTCTCCGGCACGCTCGATCAAGCCAAACGCTCGCTCGACATGGGCTTTCTCTGCTCCTTCGCCGGCCAGATCACCTATCCCAAGGCACAAGACCTGCGCGACGTAGCGGCACAGCTTCCGCTCGACGGCGTGCTCGTCGAAACCGACGCTCCGTGGCTCGCGCCCGTCTCGCATCGCGGCCAGCGCAACGAGCCTGCTCTCGTGCGCCACGCCGCGGAAACCCTCGCCGGTCTGCTCAATGTCACCCTCAACGAACTCGGCGAAGCAACAACGAAAAACTTCCAGCGGCTTTTTCATCTCCCGCCCTTCGTGGGAAACTAAAAGAAGCACTCCGAAGCCGGACGCAGCATCGCCGGCCCGACTGCATCGCGGGGCACCCACATGGCTCAAGACAATTCGTTCGACATCGTCAGCAAGGTAGACATCCAGGAAGTCCGCAACGCCATCGACCAGGCGCTCAAGGAGATCAAGCAGCGCTTCGATCTCAAGGACTCGCACTCCGAGATCACGCTCACCGAAGGCGACAAGGAGATCCAGCTCGCCTCGGCCGCCGAATACAAGCTCGAAGCCGTCAAGGAAATCCTCGGCCAGAAGCTCGTCAAGCGCGGCGTCTCGCTCAAGAACCTCACCTACGGCAAGATCGAGCCCGCCGCCGGCCAGAGCGTCCGCCAGAAGGTCACGCTGCAGCAAGGCATCCCCGGCGAAAAGGCCAAAGAGATCGTCCGCATCGTCAAGGATTCCAAGAAAAAGGTACAGGCCAGCATTCAGGGCGATACAGTAAGAATAAGCGGCAAAGACCGCGACGACCTGCAGGGCATCATCGCGCTGCTGCGCGCAAAAGACCTCGGCGTCGATCTCCAATTCACCAATTACCGGACCAACTAGTGTCCCGCACCAAGCCGCAAGCTCAGGACAGCATGTTAAGCACACTGGCAATCGCAACAGCACGAGAGGTCTTCGAACTCCTGCGGGATGACCTTGTGGCCATCGAGCAGGAGCTGGGCCGCGACGCCGCATCCAGCGTCAGCACCATCACGGAGATCGCCGAGTACCTGCGCGAAGGCGGCGGCAAGCGCATCCGCCCGTCGGTGCTGCTGCTCTCCGCGCACATGATGGGCTTCTTCGGCCGCAGCGCCATCCGCCTCGGCACCGTGGTGGAAATGGTGCACACCGCCACGCTCGTGCATGACGACATCATCGACGGCGCCGACACGCGCCGCGGCCGCCCCAGCGCCAACACCACATGGGGCAATGAGAAGTGCGTCCTCGCCGGCGACTGGCTTTACATGCAGGCCTTCAAGGTGGCGCTCGAAGAAAAAAACCTGCGCATTCTCGAATTGCTCATCGAGCTCACGCAGCAGATGGTCGAGGGCGAGCTGCTGCAAATCCAGAAGCTCGGCAAGGCCGTCTCAGAAGCCGAATACTACGATCTGATCTTCCGCAAAACCGCTTGCCTCTTCTCGACCTCGATGCGCCTCGGCGCAGTCCTAGCCGGCGCAACCGAAGCCGAAGAAACCAACGTAGCCACCTACGGACGCGCCGTCGGCCTCGCCTTCCAGATTGTCGATGACGTGCTCGACCTCACCGCCACCGAAGCCGTTCTCGGCAAGCCCGTAGCCAGCGACCTGCGCGAAGGCAAGACCACGCTCGCCGTCATCCACGCATGGGACCACGGCACACCGGCCGAGCGCCAGGTCATCCAGCGCGTCCTCGACGACCGGAGCTTCGAGCACGTCTCGCGCCACGAGGTTCAGGAGATTCTCAAGCGCCACGACTCGGTTGCATACGCGATGGAAGTCGCCGAGCGCTACGCCGAGCAGGCGCGCCAGGCGCTCGCCGGTTTTCCGGAATCCGACTTCAAGCGCGCCCTGCTCTGGGTGCCGGATTTCGTCGTCGCGCGGGAGAAGTAAATCATCATGCCAAGCAGCAATCCAAAGCTATGGACAAAGGTCGATCGCTACCTGGCCGATCTTCTCGCGCCAGCCGATGACGCGCTCACCGCCGCGATTGAAGCCAGCCACAAGGCCAAGCTCCCCGCCATCGACGTGCCGCCGCTCCTCGGCAAATTTCTCGCGCTCCTCATCCAGGTCTCCGGCGCAAAGCGCGTCCTCGAAATCGGCACTCTCGGCGGCTACTCGACAACGTGGATGGCACGCGCCATTCCCACAAACGGCAAAGTCATCACGCTCGAACTTGAGCCCAAACACGCGGAGATCGCCCGCGCCAACCTCACCCGCGCCGGCGTCATCGACCGAGTAGATGTGCGTCTAGGAACTCGTTGAAATTCGCCTGATTGCGGCGTCTTTCCTGGTGATTTTCGTTTCTTGCCGTTCGCGATCTGTTTGAAGTGCGGTTCTGGCCGCTGTTTATAAGGGTTTGCCAGGTCTCAGGCAGTATCCCCGCGGCCCGCGGCCGCTGCTCAGGCGCACTGCTGCCTGAGCCTTGCCGGTGGTTGAGCGAGGA
>JASHPD010000363.1 GCA_030038315.1 Acidobacteriaceae bacterium | reverse complement strand
TTCATGTGCTGCCGTCCGCCTTCGTGGAATTCGCAGCCGAATTCGATTAACTCGGAGTGCTCTCCGCCACCCATCCATTTGCGGACCTTGATAGGGTCGCTCAGCGCGGCGAATACTACGATGGGTGGTTTGGAGAAACTGCGTTCGACTATGCAGGTGGAGTGCACGACTTTGGGTTCTACGTTTGTTCCGGTCATGGCCTTATTCCTCCTTATCACTTCGTCATTGGTGAAGTGGCAGCTTGAGTATCCTGCGATGCGTTTGAATTGTCAAGTGTAAGCTTCAGTGTTTTTGATTAAAGGCCCGAAGATTTTGCGGCTTTAATTGTTGGAATAAATCCCCGGCTTGTCTTTTGCTGATCTGGATGAGAGTTCATTTTTGTGAGGGCGGGTGCCGATAGGTTAAGACGGCATTACAACGTCTGGACTATTTGTGTTTTCTAAGAATTAGAGGGGAAGTTGGAAGGAACGGTTGAAGCGGGCGGTGGAGTGGAACGGATAGATTTAAGGCCGCGTATTGGGTGTTTGTGAGGCGCCGGTGGAAAGGAATTCGGAATCTGCAACTTTTGACTGGGTGCTTTGTCTAATGTAGGGTAAGTTGACACGAGGAGACTCAATGTCGGATCAGAATTTTCGGTCTCAGGGTCCTGCTGAGGGCGGACAACAGGGCGCTCCCCAGAACGTGCCGCAGAGCGCTTCCCGGGTGAAGCGGGTGCCGGTTCTGCCTGTTCGGGATACCGTTCTTTTTCCCCATGCGGTGTTGCCGCTGACGGTTGGGCGCGAGGGCTCGATCCAGTTGATTGAAGGGCTGGGCGAGGAGCGCACGATTGCGGTGACGGCGCAGGTGGACGCGCGGGTGGACGTGCCGACCCCGAAGGACATGCACACGGTGGGCACGCTGGCGACTGTGCATAAGGTTGTGCGGATGCCGAACCAGAGCCGCTTTGTCTTTACCGAGGGCGTGGAGCGGGTGCGGCTGCTCAGGTATGTGCAGACCGAGCCTTATATGATTGCCGAGGTTGAGCCGTTGGAAGCTGCTCCGCTGGAGGCTGGCGAGGCTGTGGCTGACCAGAATCTGGACGCTATGGTCCGGGTGGTGGTTTCGCAGTTCCAGCAGATTGTGACGGAGTCGCAGACGCTCTCCGATGAGCTGCGGACGATTGCTGCGAATATCGAAGACCCGGCGCGGCTGGTGGATTTTGTGGCCTCTTCGCTGCCGTTTTTGACGACGGACGACAAGCAGAAGCTGCTGGAAACGGCCGACGTGAAGACGCGCATCGAGATGATTACGGCGCACCTGGCGAAGGAGATCGAGGTGCAGCAGTTGCGTGCCAAGATCCAGAACGAGGTGCAGGACCAGGTGCAGCAGTCGCAGAGGGACTACTATCTGCGCGAGCAGATGAAGGCCATCCAGAAGGAGCTGGGCGAGCAGGACGAAGGACAGCGCGAGGTGGATGAGCTGCGCAAGAAGATTGACGATGCGCAGATGCCGGAGGACGTGAAGAAAGAGGCGCTGAAGGAGCTGGCGCGGCTGGGGCGGATGTCGCCAATGGCGGCGGATTACTCGCTGACGCGGAATTATATTGAGTGGCTGGCGGTGTTGCCGTGGGCGAAGAGCTCGGGCTCGAAGATCGATATCCAGAAGGCCAAGGAGGCGCTGGATGAGGATCACTACGAACTGAAAAAGGTAAAGGACCGGATTCTGGATTATCTTTCCGTGCTGGAGCTGAAGCCGGATATGAAGGGTCCGATTCTCTGCTTCGTGGGTGCGCCGGGCGTGGGCAAGACTTCGCTGGGCAAGTCGATTGCGCGGGCGCTGGGGCGGAAATTTCAGCGCGTGGCGCTGGGCGGGATGCACGACGAGGCGGAGATTCGCGGGCATCGGCGGACATATATCGGCGCGCTGCCGGGGCAGATTATTCAGAGCATCCGGCGGGCGGAGACGAACGATCCGGTGATTATGCTGGACGAGATCGATAAGCTGGGGCGCGATTTTCGCGGCGATCCGGCTAGCGCGCTGCTTGAGACGCTGGACCCGGAGCAGAACAATACGTTTCGCGATAACTATCTCGACGTGCCGTTTGATTTGTCGAAGGTGCTGTTCATCTGCACGGCGAATATGCTCGATACGGTTCCGGCGCCGCTGCTGGATCGCATGGAAATTATTCCGTTGCAGGGATACAGCGAGGAAGAAAAGCTGCATATTGCCAACCGCTATCTGATTCCGCGGCAGATCAAGGGAAATGGGATCACGCCGGAGCAGATTGAGTTTCCGGAGGATTCGACTCGCTACCTGATTCGGCATTACACGCGCGAGGCCGGCGTGCGGAAGCTGGAGCAGGTGATTGGGACGGTTTGCCGGAAGGAAGCCCGGCGGGTTGTCGAGGGGAAGACTGAGAAGCTCATCGTCACGAAGGAGATTCTCAAGGAGTTTCTGGGCAACATTACTGTTCGCGTGGATACGGAGGTTGCCGACCGGGTAAACCGGCCCGGTGTGGCTGTGGGCCTGGCTTGGACGCCTGCGGGCGGCGACATTCTCTTTATCGAAGCGAACAAGATGAAGGGCAAGGGCGGCTTTAACATCACAGGGCAGATTGGCGAGGTGATGCAGGAGTCGATGCAGGCGGCGCTGACGTGGGTTCGGTCGAATGCGGACCGGCTGGGGCTGGCGCAGGACTTTATGAACGATGTGGACCTGCATATTCACGTGCCGGCGGGGGCGATTCCCAAGGATGGTCCTTCGGCGGGCGTGACGATGGCTTCTGTGCTGGTTTCGCTGCTCAGCGGATCGATGGTGCAGCCGCTGACGGCGATGACAGGCGAGATTACGCTGAGCGGGAATGTGCTTCCTGTGGGCGGAATCAAGGAGAAGTTCCTGGCCGCGCGCAGGGCGGGCGTGAAGAACGTCGTTCTGCCGGCAGATAACCGGCAGGACGTGGAAGAAGAC
>JASHPD010000362.1 GCA_030038315.1 Acidobacteriaceae bacterium | reverse complement strand
CGCCGTACTTTTTCCCGCGCCGATTCGTAGGCGTCCGTAGCGCGCGCCGCCAACTCATGCGCGGCGCGATGCACGTTGGAATTCTCGTGCTCGTAGAAATACCTGAGCCGGTCGATGACGCTCTGCGGCTTCTGGGTCGTCGCCGCATTGTCCAGCCACACCAATGGCCGGCCATTGACCCGCTCGCGCAGAATGGGAAAGTCGCGCTTCAATGCGTGCGCGTCAAAGGCGTAGGAAGAGAGCGCGAGATCGCGCGGCACATCCGGCTCAAGAGTTGCGGCATCAGGTGCTTTCGGCGCACCTTCAGCAGCAATCGTTCGTGTCTCGCTGAGAAAGCCGAAACCCGGAAGCGGATTCGAGCGCGAGGGCTCTACGTTTGCGGCGTATGGGCCGGGGGTTTGTGGAACTGGCTGCTCCTGAAGCGCGGCGGACACGGGGCTGGGTACGGGACTGGGAACAGGACCGGGCACGGATGGCGGATAGGAAAACAGCGGCCGCGCTTCTTCAAGAAACGAGAATGCCGGAATGGCGGACGAATCGAAAGCTCCGTACGAAGCCGGCACTGTGGGCGAAGGTGGACTGAAAAGCTCGCCCACGCGCACTGTAGGCTCGCTCTCGAACTCAGGAATCGCGCTTCGGTTTGCCGACGGCGGTTGCGCGAATTCCGCGATCGGTCTTGCCGGCGGAGTTGCGGGCGCGGGATGGGTGTTGTCATCACTGAAGATCGGACGCGCATCCTGCAAAAAAGAAAATGCGGGAATGCCGCTGGAAGCCTGCGCGGGAATGGAGCCTGCCAAGGCTCCGGGGGCCGCGGGCGGTGTGGCCTGCGCGGCTGAGGAGACAGGCGAGACGGAAGCGGGAGCGGCGCTCGCTGGAATGCCGGGGAAATGCAAATCCGAAGGCAAAGAAAGCTCCGGCGCCGCGGCCGGTGGAGTTGCCGGCGCAGATGCGAGCGCGTGGACGCCGGCTAAATCTCCATCGGGAGCCGCGTGCGAAGTTTGCTGCGCTGCATCGGCGGCCTGCGCGGGCAGCACGGTAAAAAACTCATTCGCCATGCGCGCCAGCACTGCCGGGTCAAACAATCCGGCAGGCGTAAAGCCGCCGCTATCGGGCAAATTTCCGATCGCAGGCGGCTCACTTACTGATGCAGGCGGGCGTGGATCACTTGTACTCATGGTAGTGTCCGACTTCGACATGATCGAGCGAGGCGATTGCATCCTCCGTCAATACCGATGCGGAGCAATAGAGCGAAATCAGATAGGATGCGAGGCCTTTTTCACTGATGCCGGCAAAGCGGACCGAGAGGCCGGGACTTTGTTCGCCGGTAAGTCCGGGCTGAAAGAGCCCGATGACGCCCTGCTTGCGCTCGCCCACGCGAATGAGAAGAATGCGCGTGGTGGATGCTTTGCCGGAGACATGGACTTTGTCCGTGGGAATGAGCGGCACTCCGCGCCAAGTCAGGAACGGGCTGCCAAAGAGCGTCACCGTCGGAGGCGGAACGCCGCGGCGCGTGCACTCGCGCCCGAAGGCGGCAATGGCGCGCGGATGCGCAATGAAGAAGGACGGCTCTTTCCACACCTTGGTCAGCAATTCGTCAAGATCGTCCGGCGTCGGCGAGCCCTTGCGCGTGGAGATGCGCTGCGCAGCGGAGACATTATTCAGCAGCCCGTAATCCGCGTTGTTGAGCAGCTCGTTCTCCTGCCGCTCTTTCACGCCCTCGATGGTAACGCGCAACTGCTCGCGCACCTGGTCATAAGGATTGCTGAAGATATCGCTGATGCGCGTATCGACATTCAGGAGCGCGTTGATGCTGCTCAGGCGGTATTCACGCGGCGATTCTTCATATTCGGCGTAAGTGCCGGGAATAACCGATTCCGCCTCGCGGCTGCACAGCACTTCGATCGGCTTTTCCTCCGCCACGCGGTTGCGGCGGAAGGTTCCGGCTTCGAGCGGCTTCCAGTCCAGCAGGCGCACCAGCCATCGCGGTGTAATTGCTCCATAAACCGGAGCGGTCTTGGTGACGTTTGCAAGTTGAAAAGCTGCCTGTTCTCCCAGAGAAACGCGCGTCGATGGCTCTGCCACGGGAATGCTCCTTTGAAGGATGTACCACCCGATTCGTAGTCAACTTCGGGAGAATTGTACCCGACACCGGCAAGCATAGTCTCTGGAATTTCGCCAGCCCGTGTGAATCGCCGGAACAAGCCTTGCGGTCAGTACTTTCGCACGCTTCGATCCACGCGGTCCGACCAGGCATGGATTCCGCCGCGGAGATTGCTGACCTTCTTGAAGCCTTGCTTCTGCAGCAGCTCGACGGCCTTGACTCCGCGCGGGCCCATCTTGCACAGGGCCACGATCTCCTGACTCGCATTCAATTCGTCCAGACGCCTGGGCAGCTCGGGGAGCGGAATCAGGTGCCCGCCAATGTTGGAGATTTCGAATTCGTACTCGTCGCGCACATCGAGCAGAAAGAGGTTGTCGCCTTTGTCAAGGCGGTTCTTCAGCTCTTCTGCCTGGATTTCCGGAACACTCACCTTGGTTGTTCTCCTTTTAGCCCTGAAAACACAAAACCCACCTGCCAGTTCGTCCTCTGGCGGTGGGTCATTGAGAAGAAAGATTGAAAAACTCAGCTCGCTAGCCGAGCAATCTCCTTATGCCAGAAGACTGGAATATGCCGCACATACAGGCGCGACAACAAACATTCGTCTTCCGGGCAAGGCTTAACATTGCAGATGAGTGTAACACGGGAGGCGCAAAAGCCGAAAATGGGTAGTGGGTCACTTTGAAAACCATCCCTCCGGGGCTAAAGCCCTGGAGCTTCTTTTGTGCTGTTTGCGGCACGACTGAAGTCGTGCCCTTTCAAAGCAGATTCAAACTGACCCACCACGCCAAATTTCAAAATGAGCCACTACCGACGCCTGCGAGCGCAGCCGTGCCGCGGGCCGTTGGGCTCGCGGCGCATGGGGCAGCGCAGTGGGTTTAGAAATCGTAGCGCAGTCCGAACTGCATACGGCGGTAAGTGGAGAGGGTTGCGTCATAGACGCCGAGGTTAGCGCTGGCAGCGCCGGCGCCCATGCCCGCGGGGCTGACGTCGAAGCGGTTGGAGTTGCTGATGTTATAGGCTTCAGCGGCGAAACGGAGAGCGCCGAACTCGCCTAATTGCCAGCTCTTGGTAAGCGATGAGTCGATATCGAAGAAACCATCGCCGTAGTAGTTGTTCCGCGAGCCAGCCTCGCCCGCGTAGGGAAGGCGCAGCGGACTCCCGGAGTAGATGCCGTTGCTGATGGCTTGTGCCTGGGAAGCGCTCATGGAGCGCGGAATGCCGCTGACGATGCTCTTGCGGACCTGAATGGGAGCGGTTTTGAAGGTATAGGCCGGGTTCTCGTAATTGGTGGGGTAGGCCGGCGAGGAGATGGTGAAAGGCAGGCCGGTTGTCCAGCGGCCGACACCGGCCCACTGCCATCCGCCCAGGAAGGCGTCCGCGACGCGATTCATGCCCGAGCCGATGGCCTTGCCGCGCCCGATAGGAAGTTGATAGACCCAGTCGGAAGTCACCATGCTGCGGGTGTCAAAGTCCGATGAGCCCTTGTTCAGCTTGGGATTCCAGGTGTTCTGGATGCCGAAGTTGGTGTAGGCGTTATCGACGTTGGTAAAGACGCTGGAGCGCTCGGTCTCAGAGCCCAGATCGATGGAGTGGGAGAAGGTATAGCCGAGATCGACAGTGAGGCCGTGCGTGGTTGGGTGGCGGAGGGTGACGCGCAGGGCGTTATAGGAGCTGGTGCCGAGAGAAGACCAGGCGTAGAGCGAGGAGAACTGGTCGGTCCAGAAGGTGGAACAGGCCGGTTGACAGTAGCCGGTTGAATTGGGGCTGCCGGGGAAGATGCCGAAAACATCGAGAATCGCCAGCGCCAGCGTTTCGCCGTTGGTGTAGCGCTGCGGAGCCCAGGCGTTATTGAAGATGGCCTGCGTAGCGCTCTCGCCCTGATAGTCGGTTCCCTTCATATAGGGAAAGACATCCTCAAAGTACTGGATCGCCGGCACGTTGTTGTTCATCTTTATGCCGTCGCCGTTGGGATTGAATGGCGAGGCATCGACGAGCTTGGAGAGCTGGCGGGCCGCGGTGAAGTAGTCGCCGCCGCCCTGCGGATCGACGTAATCCGTAGGCTCGGAGAGATCGAGCTGCTGGAGAAGATGACGTCCGAGGCGGCCGACGTAATCCTCTTCCAGGGTCCATCCGGCGGGGAACTCATGCTGGATAGAGAAGTCGAAGCCGTAGGCGTAGGGGGTCTTCATCCGGTTGTCGATGCCCCAGTCGATGCCGAAGACATCCTCGGGCGGAGCGTAGGGGAAGGTCTGCGTGGAGGAAGATGCCGGGAAAGTGCCGGCCGGAAAAGCGGGAATGCTATTGGGACCGGTAAAACGCGGGGAATTCTCAAAACCGAGCTCGTCGGCGGAATTCGTAATGCCCGCAGAGAGACCGTAAGAGCCGGTCTGGTCAAAGGTATACGTCATGGCCTCGCCAAAATGGTCGTAGTACATGCCGAAACCGCCGCGAACGGAGGTTTTTGCGCTAGGCGACCAGGCAATTCCGATGCGGGGAGCGAGGTTATCCTTCTGCTTGGGCCAGTAGCCGGGAGCGTGGTTGGCCTTGCCGGCAGGCGCGAGCTCAAGGACCGGTTCGTAGATCTGGCCCTGTTGCGCTTCGGACTCGCGCTTGAGATACCAGGCGTGGGTGTCGATGGTGGGGGCGATCTCCTGGCCATTGGTCTCGTACGGCGTCTGCAGATTGGTATAACGCAGGCCCAGAGTCAGGGTGAGATTGTTGCGGGCGCGCCAGGTGTCCTGGGCGAAGCCTTCAAGCTCATTGGACCGGAAGGCGCGGGACACGAAAGCGCCGTTGGGCAGGGCCGTTGCGGTGGTGGGACCGGTGATCTGGTAGTTGTAGACGTTGGTTACCTCAGGGACGATGCCGATCATGTTGGCGTAGGCAAACATCCACGACTGCGAGAAGCTGCCCTGGAGTACGCCGTTGGGGTTGGGCAGATCGGATTCGTCGGCGTAGTAGGCGTTGGTGCTGGCGCCGTCAAAGGAGTTGGCATCCGTGCCGTGCTCGTTGGTGATCATGCGCCAGTTGCCGCCGAAGGCGAAGGTATGGGAGTGGCGGGTCCAGGTGAGCGTGTCCACGATGTTATGGACCGGAACGTGGAGGTAGCTGTTGCGGGTCTGGGCGGTGGGCTGGGTGAGCGACGCGACATCGACATAGTTCCCCTGGCCGATGCCGCTGGTCTGGTAGCCCTGGCGGACGAAGCCGTAGCGCAGGTCATTGACCAGGTTGGAGGTGGGGGTCCATGTGTATCCCGCGGCCAGGCCCTTGGTGTTGTCGTCGGTGAAGGTTGCGGGCGGCTGGCCGGGAAGGTTTTCCGCCCCGGCGGTGGTGTCCTTTTGCAGGTTGCCGCGGACGAAGACGCGGTTGTTCCTGCTGATGTTGTAATCGATGCGGCCGATGCTGGTATTCAGCGTGGAAGGCGCGGGCGAGGCAAAAAAGAGCGCGCCGCTGTTGAGGCCGTCGCCGAGGATTGCGGTCGTGCTAGGCGCGACGCTGGGGACGGTGCCGTAGTAGGAGAGAAGCGCGGCATTGGGGCCCGGGCCATTGGGGCAGACGGGCTGTCCGTTGAAGGTATTGCCGGTGCAGGGCTCGTCGAGCTGGGCAACCTGGGCGGGCGTGAGCAGGTGTTGCACGCCGTTGGCATCGAAGTACTGGAGATCGCCCTGCATGAAGGTCGTGGTGGGAACCGTGTCCCCGACGATCTGGTCAATGGCCTGGCGCTGGCCTTCATAATTGAAGAAGAAAAAGAGCCTGTCCTTCACGATGGGCCCGCCGAGACTTCCGCCGAAGGTATTCAGGACATATTTCTGGGGAATGTTCGGCTCTCCCTCCAGCGACTGGTCGTACTTTTCAAAAAATGCGTTCGCGACGGTATTCGTCGGGCGATAGTACTCGTAGAGGGCGCCGTGGAAATGGTTGGTGCCGCTCTTGGTAACCAGGTCGACCTGCGCGCCGGAAGAGCGGCCGGCGGCTGCGGTGCCGTTGGAAGTGGTCACGTTGAACTCCTCCGTGGAGTCCAGCGTGGAGCGCAGGATGCCCGTAAAAGCGGTGCCGAAGGTCTGGTCGTTGTCGTCCAGGCCGTCCAGCGTAATGTTGCCCTGGTCGGAGCGGCCGCCCGCGACCGCGCCCTGGCGGCTGTCAGCGCTGCTGGCAGGCTGGCCAATGTAGAGCACGCCCGGCTGCAGGCTGAGCAGCGAGATCGGATTGCGGCCGTCCATGGGAAGCGCCTGGATCGTCGTGTTGCCGACCGAGTCGCCAATCGAGGAATCTGTATCATTGAGCAACTCTGCTGCGGCGCTCACGTCCACGGTGACGTTTGCGGCCTGAATGGTGAGGCTGAAATCGACGGTGGCGGGCTGATCCACCAGCAACTCTGTCGCGAGCTTCTGCGCGGCGAATCCGGCGGCCTTGACTGTAATGAGATAGCGCGCCGGAGCAACGATCGGAAAGATGTAATAGCCCTCTGCGTTGGAAACGGCGTGATACGCGGTTCCGTTGGCCTGGTCGAGCAGATCGACGGAGGCATGTGGCACAATGGCGCCGCTGGGGTCCTTAATTACGCCGCGGAGAGAAGTGGTGGCGTTCTGCGCCAGGGCGCAGGAAGCCGTGAAAAGGATACAACACAACGCCCATCCCAGAAGGGATCGTTTCATTTCTTGACCTCCAAAAATCGGTTGCACGCGGCGGTTTGCCTGCTTTCCCGCCTGTTCTTGTATTTTTCACGCTGTCCTGCGTCCGGCGGATGCTGAAGGATTGCAAGCCCGGCTTCGCGTCGTGTGGGGGAAAGACGCTTTCCCTTAACTTAAGAGGAGCCTGCCACTCCGCACTGCCGTGCCTACAGGGCCCTGCAAGGGGGTGCCTAACATTCTATATCCATAAATCCCGGAATGCCCGCCGTTCCTCCGCGTCCAGGCATTCAGCCCGGAATCTCCCGTTGCAGTTCTCCGCAAAGAGATGGCCGGATGGCTTTCCAGCCGCAGCCGTCTATCATCGTCCCATGGCAAACAAGATCCGCTGGGGCGTTTTGAGCACGGCCAAAATCGGCACCAAAAAAGTGATTCCCGGAATGCAGGCCGGGCAACTCTGCGAGGTAACGGCGATTGCTTCGCGCAATCTGGCCTCCGCGCAGGCAGCGGCCGCTGAACTTGGCATCCCCAAGGCTTACGGCAGCTATGAAGAGCTGCTCGCCGACCCGGAGATCGACGCCGTCTACAATCCGCTGCCCAATCAGCTCCACGTGCCGTGGACGGCAAAGGCCGCCGAAGCCGGCAAGCACGTGCTGTGCGAAAAGCCGCTCAGCCTTACCGTCGCCGAAGCCGAATCGCTGCTCGAAGTGCGTCAGCGCACCAAGGTAAAAATCGGCGAAGCATTTATGATCCGCAGCTTCGCGCAGTGGCTGCGCGTCGAGGAGCTGATCCGCGCCGGCCGCATCGGCTATCTGCGCTCCGTGACGGCATTCTTCAGCTACTTTAACGCCGATCCAAAAAACATCCGCAATAAAGTCGAGACCGGCGGCGGCGGGCTCTACGATATCGGCTGCTACTGCATCCAGGCCGCGCGCACAGGCTTCGGCGCGCTGCCGCGCCGCGTGGTTGGCCTCATCGAGCGCGACCCGCAGTTGGGCACCGACCGCCTGACCTCCGCGCTGATGGACTTCGCCGGCGGCCATGCGAGCTTTACCTGCAGCACGCAGTTAATTCCCTACCAGCGCGTGCATTTCCTCGGCACCAAGGGCCGCATTGAAATGGAAATCCCCTTCAACGCGCCCAAGGACCGGCCAACGCGAATCTTCCTCGATGAGACAGGCGACCTCTTGGGCAGTGGAATTGTGACGGAAGAATTCCCCACCGCCGATCAGTACACCGCGCAGGGCGACGCCTTCTCGCGCGCCATCCTCGACGACACCGAAGTGCCCGTCCCGCTCGAAGACGCAACCGCAAACATGAAGGTGATTGAAGGAGTCTTCAAGTCAGCGGAGATCGGCGGATGGGTTGCGATTTAGGGAACAGGGAACAGGGTTATAGATAAAGGGCAAGAGCTATAAAAGGCTGTAAATATCCCACCCTTCGCAAAG
>JASHPD010000361.1 GCA_030038315.1 Acidobacteriaceae bacterium | reverse complement strand
GACGGTGGGCGCGGTGTCTGTAAGGCGACCGCCAGCAGGGCCGACTTCAAAGCCGCCGGCAGCTCCTTGCCGCGTTTCTCTGCGCGGCGGAGGATACCCCGACAGGCCCGCGAACTCAAGAAATACTGCTGCGGGACCTCTCCAGTCTCCAAGATGTCCGACAACGAAGACGCGGCGCCGCCGTTGGGGTACTCCGGTAAATTGAGCGTCAAGAATTCTGTAGGCGATCCCATACCCGAGTTCGACCAGCATTCCGAGGAAGGCTCCAAACGTGCGTCCGTCGTCAATCGACAGGACGCCGGGGACGTTCTCCCACACCAGCCATAGGGGGCGGAGTCTGCCAGCAAGCCGAGCAAACTCGATGGTGAGGCTGCCACGCGGGTCATCCAGTCCCGCTCGCTTACCGGCGATGGAGAAAGCCTGGCAAGGTGTTCCTCCGGCCAGAAGGTCGATTGCTCCCACATCCTCAGCTCCTATGCGCGTAAAGTCGCCGGCATTGATGATGTCGCCATCGGCAGGTAGAGCAACGATGTTGCAAATGGCTGCGGCGCGGCGCTTCGCCTCTTTCCTGTCCTGTGCATCGTGCGGACTCGGCATGAAGACAGGGCGCGAGGCGTGATAGCGCGAGCGCAGCAGCCAGCAGCAGAAGGGATCGATCTCGGCGAACATGGCGGGTTGCCAGCCGAGAGGTTGCCACGCAACCGAGACGGCTTCAATGCCCGAGCAAACGGAAAGGTATCTCATCCCTGCCCTCCCTGCCGGAAGAGCGGCGCGTCCTCGCGGATGCGGCGCTCGGACATGGCGACGTACTCAGCATTCAGCTCGATGCCGATATAGCTGCGGCCAAGTCGCAGCGCGACGAGGCCCGTGGTGCCGGCGCCGTTGAAGGGATCGAGAACAGCGCAAGGCGCCGCTGGCGCCGAGCACGAGCAGGACGGGTTCCAGCCGAGGGTCTCCGTCGTCACGACGGGACCGAGGCGAATGTCATACTCGCCGCTCTCCGCCTGGATGCTGCCGGCATACTTGCCATTCGGCTCAATGCCGGATCTGCCGCTGCCCGATTGAAAATCGACACTGCGCTTCACAATCCGTGTCCACGGCGCGCCGCACTGCACGCAGCAGCCGCGCTCACTGGTGCCGGCGAGGATGCAGGGTTCCACCAGCTTCGTTGGAAAGGTGGCAAAGTGGGCATCCGAGAATGCCTCGACCGCGATCGTCCAGACGGAACGTTTGTTGTGCCGCGCAAAGGCGACCATCTCGGTCAGACCGGCTTTCGTCCGCATATACGGGGCACCGTTCTCAAAAGCTGTCTGACCCTTGTGGGTTGTATTGCCTGGGGTGCCGCCGACAGCGATCTCCTTGATAGCCTCGGCGTCATAGAAATAGCGGTCGCTCTTCGCCAGCAGAAAGACGTACTCATGGCTCTTGGTGGGCCGGTCAGTCACGCTTTCGGGGAGTGGATTCGGTTTGTGCCAGATGATGTCGGAACGAAGCCACCATCCATCCGCTTGCAAGGCAAACGCAAGGCTCCAGGGAATCCCTATAAGGTTCTTGGGGCGGAGATATTCCCGAGGTCCGTGACCATACGCGCAGGCTGCCGTAAGCGCGACGTGTCCAATGTTGGAACGAGCGCCTCTCTTGTTGTCATTTACGTTGTCTACTCTCTCGCCGCGGCCATAGCTGTCACCCATATTTACCCAGCAGGTGCCATCACGACGAAGTACGCGGTGTGCCTCGCGGAAGACTTCAACCAACCTTGCAATGAACAGGTCGGGAGTGCTTTCCAGCCCAATCTGTCCATCGACCCCGTAATCGCGTAATCCGTAATACGGAGGCGAAGTGACGATGCACTGCACGCATTCGTCGGGCAGGTCGCGCAGGCACGCCAGCGCATCGCCGTGTAAAAGGCGATAACCCGCGAAGGGATGGTGTGTGGCGCTCACGCGGCGCTCCGGGGCCGTGGTCCGCGTTTCCGGGCGCAGAGCACATGAAGCGCACTGAGGATGTGAACCATCGAGGTATTGCGGCCATAGAGCACCATGTCCGCGTAGCGGACGGGCGCCAGATCCCCGGCGCGGTCTACCAGCAACAGGGGGACATGCAGATCAAAATCGAGAAGGCGGTGCATCATCCGGCCTGCCACATCGCCCTGGTGCGCGTGAATCAGAACGCCGCACGCAAGCTCGGTGCAACCCGCCATCATGAGCGCCGCGGCGTTCCTGCTATCGTCGATGGCGGTGACTTCATACGGATGAAGGCGCAGCGCGAACGCGGTAGCCGACAGCAGCTCGCGGTCGGCGCAATAAAGCAGGATGGGCTTCTTCGGTCGCATGGTTAATTCCCGAACGCCTGGTCTTCGTGGACGTAGCTGATAACGACGCCGAGGGGGTTGGTGAGCAGCATGGCGTTCGGCACCTCATCGCGGAAGCCGTAGATGACGTTGGCGGTCCAGCGTTCGCGGCTCTGCTCCTGCTGGTCACCGAGCGAGTAGAAGACCTTTTCAAACTCGATGTGGGCGCGATACGGCGCCTGCCGCATATCGTCGAGGACGACAGCTTTGATTTCGATGTCCACATTGGGCGCGCCGGGATCGAGCAGGAAAGAGTCGAGCGTCTTAGCCTTGTTCACGCGCGCCAGAGTCGCGTTCTGCAACTCGTTCGAGAGGAAGTTGAGCGACTCGGCGAAGTCGCGCTGCAAGGTGGCGTGATTGCGCCCGTAATAGAGCTGCGCCCAGCGCGCAAGGTAGTATTTGCTGACACGGTCGATGGGGATTTTGGCGAAGTCGTCGTAGTTCATCACCTGGCCGCGCCCGATGTCCGAGACCGAGATGACAAGCGGCTTCAGCCGCGAGGCAGCGGTCTCGGCGCGGTAGAGGAGCACAAGCGAAGCGAGCGTGACGACGGAAAGGACGAGCAGCGCAACCTTGAGGTAGGTGTTAGTGACCACAGGTTCGGCGTACAGTTCCAGAAACCTGTGGCCGGCCTCGGTGATGACGGGCTTCTGTATCGTTGGCATAGCTAGTCTCCCCACACGTTGACCCTGGTGCCGGTGCGTCCGCTGAGAATGGCCGAGGTCAGTTCAGGAACTTTGAAGACGCCGTAGATGCAGACGAAGAGCGAAATCAGCAGCGCCGGCAGGATCGTGAGCGCGTTCGAGATGCTGATGGTGCCGATGGCCTGGAACATCCCGGCGAGGACTTTGGCGAAGACGTAGACGAAGGCCGAAGCGACAACCTGATAGAAACTGAAGCCGATAAATGCCTTCAACCAGCCCCAAAATAACCAGTCCATCTTGGGCACGATGAACCACGGAATGAATACCGGGCCGATCAGGACGCAGACGGCGGAGGCAACGTAGCCATAGGCGATGACGGCGAAGGCCGTGGCTTCCATCGCGGCCAGAATGACCGCTATCAATAAATAGGTGAGGTCTTCGAGGATGTTGAAGCTGCCCGGAGGCGCGCCGAGCTGGTTCTCGGCATTGGTGACGGTTGTGGCGATTTCCTGCGTCTGGCTGGATTCGATCTGATTGGAGAGGTTCAACCCCTCTTGGGTGATGAGGTCGCTGAAGCTGTAGCTGGTGCCGGGAATCGGCGTCGAATAATAAGTCAGCATCCCCAGGCCAAAGGCGATCGTCAGGAGCAG
>JASHPD010000360.1 GCA_030038315.1 Acidobacteriaceae bacterium | reverse complement strand
CAAAACGATGCCGTGCCGCGCGCACCACCTCTGCGATATAAACCAGCAGCATCGAGACGAAGGCGAAAGTCTGCAACATCAGCGTGCGCGGCGAGAGCGAGTAAACCGTGAGCCCGATCGGCCCATGCCCGCGCGTGGTAAAGAAGCCGCCGATCGAAGCAACCGCCAGCAGCCCCAGCGCCGCGCCCGCCATGCTCAGCCGGAACTCCACCAGCAGCAGCACTGGAAGAATCGCAAACAGCAGCGGCAGCGAAGTCTGCCAGAAAACCCCGATGCTGACGCCGCAAAGCAACACAAAAAGCCCGGCCGCCTCGTACCATCTGCGGTTCTGGAACGGCGCGCGCGTCTTCAGGGCCATATAAAGCGGCGTCATGATGGTGATGCCCAGCGCATCGCCCGTGAACCACTCAAAGAAGACCGTCCAGAAACCCTTGAAGCCGACCAGCGAAAGGCAGGCCGCATAGCAGAGCGAAGCCACGCCCGGCGCGACAAAAACGCCGTAGACCAGCAGGCTCACAAGCTGCCCTGCCCGCGCCATGTAGCGCTCCGGCGCCAGCGCCGGACGCAGCAGCCACGCCGCCACGGTCACTTCCACAACATTGCAGCCCGATGCCGAAAGGGAGAGCCACAGCGGCGCACGCAGCGGCGGCAGCAGGTTGGCGGCAAAGTCAATCGCCGTGCCCACGGCGATATACACCGGCCACTGCCGCCGCGGAACGCACAGCAACATGCCCACCAGCAGTCCCGTGGAAGGCCAGAGAATGCCGATGCTGCCCTGAGCCCACGAGACCGTGTTGAGCAGCTCCGCGCCGAAGGTGACGCAGGCCAGAATCAGCGCACAGGTGAGAAGCTGCCGCACGGAAAGCGGCTCTTCGTCTTCTTTGACCTCTCTGTTACCCCTGGCCTCAGCCACGCGCGCTTGCGTCGTCATCTTCCCATCCACCGCGGCTCAACTGGACTGCAAGACTCCCCGACTCCCTTCCATCGTACTCCATTTATAGCGGTTCTCCAGTTGCTGTAGAGCGAAGCCACAACCGCTAAGTGGCTTTTTCCTCAATCGGGGTCCCCAACGAGCGATCTTTGATCGTTGGGGTGGAAGAAAAAGCCACCTTGTACAACGCTCAAAACGCCACATACAAACTGGAGAACCGCTCTAAAACGCAGACAAAAACCACCCCTCGCGCGCAAGCCGGATATCCGGCTTGCCGGCGCGCGAAAGAGCATAACTCCGCCATCTCGGGAAGATATCCCCGGCCTCCGCCGGCACAAACCCACCCGGAGCCGGCCCTCTTACAGAGCGAAAAAGATAACACTGCGCAGTCACCGGCAATCAGCCGGCGCAGGCAGCTATATAAAAGTAACGGGATGCGGAAAGATTCCATTCAAACTGGAAATCTAACCATGAGTGAATGAAATATCTAGGAACTGAAACCGGGCCCGTACTAACTATCTTTCTTCTTGGATTTTTGTGCCGCCCAGCGGCGTTTTTGAGCCTCCGCAATGCGCCTGCGCGCCTCAGCGCTTAGCACACGTTTCTTTCGCGCCCTGGCCGGAGCCTTGGCGGCCACTTTTGCCGTGACGGTCGCGCTGCCATAGCCAGCAAGCAGCTTTCTCACCTGAGTCAGCCGCGCTATTTCTGCATCGAGTTCCGAAAGAATCGACTTAATCTTCATGCCATTCAGCATAACTCAGAAAAATGGGGCGCAAACAGGCATCTGTATCTTTTTGCGCAGGCATCCAAAAAACACTTATTCCGCTTTGCCGACAGAATGTTCCCGGTACGCCTTCTGCAGCACAAAAAAGGCCTGTTTTTTCACGCCTTGATCCGAGATAAGCCCTTTGCGGTTAAATTCATCCTGAATTCCGGTAAGCGTGCGGTTCGGCGAGCGGAAATCCATCAGGACCCACGGGCTCATCCCGCGCAGTTGCGGAATGCGATTCAGCATCGCCAGTTGATGACGGAAGACATTCGCCTGATATTCCTCCGTCCAGCGCTGGTTTGCGCCGCCATGCAGCCCCGCTTTTGCCCCGGCCCCAAACTCGCTCACGATCAGCGGCTTGTTATAACCGATATTCCACTGGGTAACATCGGCGGTTTCCGGATTGCCTTCATACCAGCCGATATATTCGTTGAATCCGAGAACGTCGAGCGCTTTACCAAGCGGGTCGTCCAGAATCTTCGTATGTCCCTGCGACCGGACTAAAAGAGCCGCGGTAATCAGACGCGATCCATCAAGCTCTCGTGCGTGCTCCGCAAGCCGGGTAATAAATTCCGTGCGCACCTCCGTGTTCGGCGTCTCGTTCGCCATCGACCAGAGAATGATCGAGGCATGATTGCGCAGCGTGCCGATCTCCTCATCAAGCTGCTGCTGCGCCTTGGCGTACACCTCGGGGCTGTTATAGTCCAGCGCCCAATAAACCGGGTTCTCGCTCCACACCAGGATGCCCATGCGGTCGGCTGCGCGCAGCATCGTCTCGTCGTGCGGATAGTGCGCCAGCCGCACATAATTGCAGCCCAGTTCCTTCGCCCATCCCAGCAGCGTCTCCGCGTCCTTGTCGCTCCATGCGCGTCCTGTGCGATAAGGCGCTTCCGCATGAATGGAAACGCCGCGCAGAAAGATCGGCTTGCCGTTCAAAAGAATCTCCGACCCGCGCGTCTCAATCGTTCGGAAGCCCATAGCTTCGTCGATAGAGTCACTCTCCGCGCGCAGCTTCACCGCATATAACTTCGGCGACTCTGGGCTCCAGCGCTCCAATCCCCTCACAGCAAAGTGAATCGCCGCTCTACCGTTCGCATCGGTCGTGCTTTCCGTCTTCGCATGAAGCTCCGGTATCTCCACCTCCACAGGGGATCCGGCTCCCGCGCCCATTACATGCACCCAGCCTTCAATCACGGAGTCTTCCGTGCGGCCTTCTGTCCGAATCAGGTGCAGGTCATATCGATCGATAAAGATATTGGGAACGGTAATCAGAGATATCTCGCGAGTAATTCCGCCGTAGTTCCACCAGTCCGTTTGCAGCGTGGGAACATTGTCTTCGCTACGTGTGTTATCCACCGCTGCCACGACGAAGTTATCGCCGGCGTGCAGTGCGGAAGTTACATCGCAGTTAAACGCCGTATAACCCCCCTCATGCTCACAGGTTTTTTCTCCATTCACCCACCAGAAAGAGCGGTAATTCGCCGCGCCGACATGCAGAAAAACGCGCGAATGCTCCTTCGGCTGGTAAGTAAAGTTCCGCTCATACCAGACCGGCCCTTCATAAAACAGCAGCGACGCGCGCTGCGTATTCCAGTCGCCGGGAACCTTCAGCTTCGGAGCCGTGTCAAAGTCGTACTCCGTAGGGAAAGTATCCTCCGGCCGCGCCTTGCGGTTCAGAAACCATCCATCTTTTCTCTCTTCGTGATGAAAGGTATAGAGTCCGGAGAAATACGGGTCCACAATCGAAGCCCATTCGCCGTTGAGTGACTGTGCGGGCCGCCGGTCCGCGCCGGTGAAGACGATCGGCGTCTGCGCAATGGCAATTCCGGAAAACAGCACGAAGAAAAAGAGAGCAAAAGAGCGTTTCATTCCCCATCCTGATGTAAGTTTATGTCCACTCAAAGCGATCCACAGCATTTACGCAGCGCGCAAAAGTCATGCTTCGCCGGACCAGCCATCTTAACTTCTCCATTTATGCGCTGTCATGCTTCATGGCTTGGCAAACAAAAAGAAAGGGCGGGATAAAATCCCGCCCTCTCAAAATTGCAATCCGGATTTACGCGCCAACCGCAACGCCCGCGCGCCGCCACGCATAAAGCGGGAACTGGTTGGCCAGCTCCGCAACCGCTCCGCGAATCCTGTCGAGCGCGGCATCGTCGTTGCGCTTCTCAAGCGCCTCAACAATCCACTTCGCAATCTGCCGCATTTCGGCTTCCTTCATGCCGCGCGTCGTCAGCGCGGGCGTCCCGATGCGGATGCCGGAAGGCTTGAGCGGCGGATTGGTGTCATACGGAATCGCATTCTTGTTGACCGTGATCCCCGCCTTGCCCAGCGCGCTTTCCGCCTCGGAGCCGAGAATCCCCTTCGCAAAGACATCCACCAGCATCAGGTGATTGTCCGTCCCGCCGGAGATAATGCGATAACCCGCCAACTGCAGAGCCTCGGCCAGCACCGTCGCGTTAGCAACCACCTGCGCGGCATAGGTCTTGAACTCCGGCCGCAGCACTTCGCCAAAAGCCACAGCCTTGGCCGCAACAATATGCACCAGCGGTCCGCCCTGCTGCCCCGGAAAGACCGCCTTGTCCACCGCGGCGGCAAGCTCCTGTCCGCAGAGCACCAGTCCCGCGCGCGGCCCGCGCAGCGTCTTGTGCGTCGTGGTCGTCGTAATGTGCGCATGAGGCACCGGCGAGGGATGCGCGTCGCCCGCAACAAGCCCGGCAATGTGCGCCATGTCGAAGATGTAATAAGCGCCCACCTTGTCGGCAATCGCGCGCATCCGCGCAAAGTCCCACAGCCGCGGATAAGCGCTCCCGCCGCCGATAATCGCCTTCGGCTTCTCGCGCACGGCAATCGCCTCAAGCTCGTCGTAATCGATCCGCTCCGTATCCTTGCGCACGCCATAAAAAGTGGTGCGGTAGAGCTTGCCGCTGAAGCTCAGCTTGTGCCCGTGCGTCAGGTGCCCGCCATGCGCCAGGTCAAGGCCCAGAATCGTGTCGCCCGCGTTGAGCACCGCCATGTAAGCCGAGGCATTGGCCTGCGAGCCGGAGTGCGGCTGCACGTTGGCGTGCTCCGCGCCAAAGATCTGCTTGGCGCGGTCGCGCGCCAGGTTCTCCACCACATCGGCATACTCGCAGCCGCCGTAGTAGCGCCGCCCAGGATAACCCTCAGCGTACTTGTTGGTAAAAACGGAGCCTGCGGCCTCGAGCACAGCCTCGGAGACGAAGTTCTCGCTGGCAATCATCTCCAGGCCCTCGTGCTGGCGCAGGGTTTCGTGGTCAATGGCGGCGGCTACCTCAGGGTCGGCCTGGGCAAGGGAGAGCGACATGCGGTCGGTCATAGCTGAATTCTAGCCGTTTTCCGCTTCGCCATGTGCAGGCAACATGTGGATTGTTGTGCTCAAGGCCGCCACGCGCCGCAGCGCCGTTACCCGGACGGCCATACCCCTGTTGACAATCCACATATTCCGGCATGAATATGTAGAAATTCAACAGGAGACCCGATGGGCGAGAACAAATCCGACGTATTGCAGGGAACGCTGGACCTGATGGTACTCAAAACTCTGGAGTCGATGGGCGCGCTGCACGGTTACGGCATCGCGCGGCGCATCGAGCAGGTAAGCGGCAACACCCTCAGCCTCAATCAAGGCACCATCTACCCCGCGCTGCTGCGCCTTGAGCAGCGCGGCTGGATCAAAGCCGAGTGGGGGTTGTCGGAAACCAACCGCCGCGCCAAGTTTTACTCCCTCAGCCGCACCGGCCGCAGGCAAATCGAGCGCGAGACGGAGAACTGGGAGCGCGTAGCCGCCACCATAGCGCGCTTTCTCATCTCCCCGCGCTGAACCGCACAAAGGAGCGTCAAATGGACTGGTTGCGAATCCTGCTGAGCCGCTGTGCAGCGTTCTTCCGCCGCAGAAGGCTCGATGCCGAGCTGGACGAAGAGTTCCGCGCCCACATCGACCTCGCCACAACCGAGCACATAGCGCGCGGCATGAGCGCGGAAGAAGCCCGCACCGCTGCGCTGCGCGAATTCGGCGGCCTGACGCAAGCGCGCGAGACCTACCGCGTCCAGCGCGGCCTTCCCTGGCTCGGCATCTTCGCGCAGGACATCCGCTACGCCTTCCGCCAGTTGCGCAAATCCCCCGGCTTCACGCTCACAGCCATCCTCACGCTTGCTCTCGGCGCGGGCTGCGTCACCGCCGTCTTCAGCGTGGTCGATGCGGTCCTGCTGCACCCATACGCTTTCCGTGACTCCGGCCAGGTCATCGTCTGGCGCGAAACGATGCGCGAACTGGAACACATCATGCCGGTCCTGCCGGACAACTACCACCACTATTTAAATCTCAAAGCTCGCGCGCACACCATTCAGGACGCGGCGATCCTGCAGACCGCCGGCTTCAGCGTCTCCACCGGCACAGACCATCCGCGCGAGGACGAGGGCCTGGCCATCTCGCCAAACTTTTTCTCCGTGCTCGGCGTAAATATGCTCATGGGCCGCTCCTTCACCGAAGATGAAGCGCAAACTGGCCGCGACAGGGAAGTGATTATCACCTGGCCCGCATGGCAGCGCTATTTCCACGGCGATGAGAATGCGCTGGGCAGAACGCTGCGCATCGACGGCGAGCCGTACACCGTCGTCGGCATCCTGCCGCGCCACTTCCGTTTTCCGGTCATGTCCGTCATGCCCGGTGAAGCAACGCACGGCTCAACGGATCGCTATGAAATCTTCAAGCCGCTTGTGCCCACAACTTCCGAACTCACCACCAACACCGGCGAGTTCAACTTTCTCGTCCTCGCGCGTCTTCAACCCGGCGTAACCCCGCGCCAGGCGCAGACCGAGCTCGACGGCATCGAAAAGACCACAGCCGCAGCCGAGCACGTCACCGTGCATCTCGGCGTAGTCGTGATGCCCTTCGCGCAGGAGGTCACCGGAGACGCAAGCAAGCCGCTGTGGCTGCTGATGGCTGCTGTGCTGAGCGTGCTTCTCATGGCCTGCGTAAATCTCGCCAACCTGCAACTGGCCCGCCGCGCCGCGCGCGACAGCGAAACCGCTCTCCGCGCCGCGCTCGGAGCAGGCCGCACGCGTCTCCTGCAAGGCGTTCTTGCGGAAAACCTGCTTATCGGCCTCGCAGGCGGCGCAGGCGCATCGGCCTTTGCCTACGCGGGCGTGCGCGTGCTCACCCGCCTTGTCTCGATTCTGCCGCGCATGAATGAAGTCCGCCTGAGCCTTCCCATGCTGGCCTTCGCATTGGGCATCTCGCTGCTCACCTCCATCGCTTTCGGCATCCTTCCCGCGTTGCGCGTACTGCGCGTCATGCCGCAGAGCGCGCTGCAATCCGCTTCCGCCAAGCTCACCGGCAGCCGCCGCGTAGCGCGCTCTCGTGGAGTTCTCGTCGCCGTGCAGGTAGCGGCCAGCGTAGCGCTGCTCATCGTCACGGCGCTTATCACGCGCAGCTTCGCGCGTGTGCTGAACCAGCAGCGCGATTTCAACTCCACGCATGTGATGCTTGCCAAGGCGGAGCTGAGCGAGCCGCGCTACGGCGGAGGCAAATCTCCAGATGCCGGAGATATCGGCGCAGACCCGGCCAGCTTGCAGCGCGATGCGATGATCGACCGTACGCTCGACAAGTTGCGCGCGCTGCCCGGTGTGGAAGAGGCTTCTGTAACCAGTGTTGTGCCCCTCAGCGGAAGCATGGGTGTGGACGGAATCGTGCGTCCTGACCATCCGGTTCCGGAAGGACAGATACCCACAGCCGATCGCCGCCTCATCGGTCCCGGCTACTTTGCCGTCATGGGCATTCCCATCCTCGAAGGCCGCGACTTCGATCAGCGCGAGCGCGAAAATCCCCGCGCCGTGATTCTTTCCCAAAAGATCGCCGAAGCTGCATTCCCCGGCGAAGATCCCATCGGCCATAAAATCCGCCACTGGGGCCGCGATTACACCGTCATCGGCGTCGCTGCCGACGCGCGCATCAACGACCTCAAGCGCGACGAAGCCGTCTACTATCTTCCCTATTGGGATTTCCCACCCTTCTATCCCGTCTTCATGGTGCGCTCATCGTTGCCCGCGCAGACACTCGCGCCGGAGATGCGGCAAACCATCTGGAGCGTCGCCCCCGATGTCACCGTCCCGGATGGCGCGCTGGTCTCGCTCGACTCGCAAGTCTCCGAGTCCGTCGCGCCCGAGCGCTTTCAAGCGATTCTGCTTTCGAGCTTCGGCATCCTGTCATTGCTGCTCGCCGCGCTCGGCATCTACGGCGTGCTCGCGTACTCGGTCGCGCTGCGCACTCCGGAGTTCGGCATCCGCATCGCCCTCGGAGCCGGCCGCGCAGGACTCGCGCGGCTCGTCATGGCCGACGCGCTGATCCCCGTAGCCGGCGGAATCGTCTTCGGTCTTCTGCTCTCCGCCGGCGCAATCCAGTGGATTCGCAGCCTGCTCTATGAAACCAGCGCCATCGATCCGTGGGCCATCGGCCTCAGCCTCGCCGCGCTTCTGCTCGTTGCGCTCGCTGCGTCGCTGTTGCCGCTACGCCGCGCGCTCGCCGTCGATCCCATGCAGGCATTACGCGCAGAATAAGCGCGCCGGAATCGCATTTTGTGTTGTGAGGAGCATTCATGGATTGGGTTCGAATCTTCCTGACACGTTGTGCAGCAATCTTCCGCCGCAAAAAGCTCGATGCCGAGCTCGACGAAGAACTCCGCGCTCATATTGATCTTGCGATTGCGGAAAACATCGAGCGCGGCCTGAGTGCAGAAGAAGCCCGCACCACGGCCCTGCGCGACTTCGGCGGCATAACGCAAACGCGCGAAGCCTATCGCATCCAACGCGGCCTGCCGTGGCTTGAACAGATCGTGCGCGACGTTCGCTTCGCCGCGCGCCAGTTGCGCAAATCCCCCGGCTTCACGCTCACCGCGATTCTCACGCTCACACTGGGCCTCGGCGCAAATATCGCAATCTTCTCGCTGCTCAACGCGCTGCTGTTGCGTCCGCTGCCTGTGCCTCATGCCGACCAGCTTGCCGTGTTGTATATAAACGGAGCCAGCGCCGACGGCCAGCCGAACTACAGCTTCAATGCGCCGCTCTTTCGCGCGCTTGAAAAACACCACGACGCCTTTCAGAGCGTCGCGGGCTTTGAAGTGGACCGGTTCCAAGTGCGCGGATCGTCGGGGTATATGCCAGTCTCGGGCTCGCTCGTCTCTGGCCAGTTTTTCGAGACGCTTCAGGGTCGTCCTCTGCTCGGCCGCGCGCTCACACCGGCTGACGATCAACCCCATGGCGGAAGCACGGGCTTTGCCGCCGTCATCACCGAGGGCCTCTGGCAGAGCTGGTTCCACCGCGACCCTCACGTACTCGGCCGCACACTCATCATCGCCGGCGCGCCGTTCACCGTCGTCGGCGTTATGCCGAAGAGCTTTATCGGCGCGGACCCGATACATCCGGCTGCGATCTACGTGCCGTTATGGGCTGAGCCGGTTGTCAATGCGCCATACAACAATATCGCCAATGGTTATTCCTCATGGTGGATCAGCGTAATCGCGCGGCGCAATCCGGGCGTTTCGCTGGAGTGGGCCAATGCCTCGCTGCAGGCAACCACGCGCTCACTGCTCGACGAATCCCAAGCCCCGCCACGATGGATCAAGGAAGCTCAGGCGCATCGCTTTGTCCTCGTTGCCGAACCCGGCTCGAAGGGCTTCACATACCTGCGCATGACCTTTGCCAAACCGCTGTATGTTGTCTCCGCACTCTGTGCGGCGATGCTGCTGCTGGCCTGCCTGAACCTGGCCAGCCTGCTAATGGCGCGGGCGGCGGCGCGCGAGCGCGAGCTGGCCACACGGCTGGCAATGGGCGCCACGCGCCGCAGGCTTGTGCAGCAGCTTCTGGTGGAGGGCCTTTTGATTGCACTCATCGGCACGGCGGCAGGAGCGCTGGCCGCGCCGGTGGTGAGCCGCGCGCTGGTGAGCGCGTTCGTTGCCCAAAGCAGCGGGTACATGGCGGCCGTGGTAGATACCTCGCTCGACACGCGCGTTTTGCTCTTCGTGGCCAGCGCTGCAATCGCCTCCACGCTGCTCATCGGTCTCGTGCCTGCTCTGCGCGCTACTTCGCGCAATCTCAATGAGCAGATCAAGTCCGGTGTGCAGACAGTTTTCACACGCCAGCACAGGCGCTGGCTACCGCGGCTGCTCATGAGCGTGCAGGTTGCGCTGGCGCTGATTCTCGTTATCGGAGCGGGGTTGCTGGCCACAAGCCTCACGCGGCTTTATGGCAAAGACCTCGGCCTGGATGCGAAGAGCGTGGCGGACATTTCGCTCGATCTCGCTCAGCAGCACATCAAGGGCGACGCGCTCCTGCGTTGGTATCGCGCCTATGACGAGGCAGTTCTGCACCAGCCCGGCGTTCACGCGGCCAGCCTCGCCTTCCTCACTCCGCTGGGTAACAGAGCATGGTCGGATGCTTTCAGCGCCGCGCCGAATGGCGCGAAGTATGAGCTCTACACGAACGAAATTTCGCCCGATTACTTTGCCACGCTTCGCATTCCCTTTCTTGCCGGACGCGATTTTGCCTGGAATGACACGGCTGCCACGGGCAACAAGATTGTGTTAAACCGCACCGCCGTGCGAATCTTCTTTCCCGGCGCAAATGCGATTGGCCAGACCATGTATGACGGCAAAACTCCCTATCAGGTGATCGGCGTCGTAGGCGATGCAGTTTACGCTTCCATCCACAGGGCTCCTCCGGCACAAGTGTATTTTCCCATTACGCAGGACAGCGATCTGTCGCCGTATATCTTCGCGGTGATTCGCTATCAAGGCTCGCCGACGGCGCTGGCCGATGCCGCGCGGCATCTGGCAGTAAAAATGTTGCCGGAGATTCCAGCGCCGGTGATGACCACGATGAGCGGTGACATTGACAACTGGCTCGGCTCTGAGCGCATGATGGCGATGCTGGCGGTTTTCTTTGCGGCCTGTGCGCTGCTGGTTACGGCCATCGGCCTCTACGGAACGCTTGCGTACACAACCGCTCGCCGCACCAGTGAAATCGGCATTCGCATTGCGCTTGGCGCGCAGCGCCGGCAGGTCGTGGTCATGGTCTTCCGCGAAAATGCCTGGGTAGCCCTCTGCGGCTCGCTGCTCGGCCTCGCGATTGCACTCTTCGCCGCACGCGCACTGGCTTCGTTCTTATATGGTGTTTCCGCGCGCGATCCCTGGGTGCTCATATCCTCCGTGGCCGTATTGGCGCTGATTGCCAGCGCCGCTTCGCTCATTCCCGCCATCCGCGCGGCGCGCATCGAACCAATCACGGCGCTGCGCGCGGAGTAGCCACGCTATGCTGAAGGCAATCCAGCTCCCACACTTCGTCTCTTTGCAACTTCGTAACGCGCTTTGCGATCGCACAAATTGCGCCTACCAGAACTGGCTCGCAACTACCGTTGCGGCTCCCGTGTTGCCGCCTACGACTTCCACCTTGAGCACAGCTTCGAAATTGCGTGTCAGACCACCACGCGGAGCCATTTCCTCCAGCCGGGCCAGGTCGCGCGGAGAAACGATGAACTCGCCCGCTGCTTCCGTTCCATTGGAGCTGATCCCGGCCACCACAATTACCGGCCCGCCTGTCGTGGAGCTGTAAAAGCGCGACACAATGGCGTAATCCTCCGTCTGGTTGAAGAATGGCTTGGTGAAATCCACACTCCAACCGTGAAAGCCGGGATTCTTCGCATCCTCTATATAAGAGAACTGCCCCTGCTGCACAAAGTGGAAGCGCAAGTCCTTGAGCAGCAGCACGGTCCACTTATTATTGTTGCCGGTTACCAGCACCACGGGCCGGTCGTGCAGGTCTTCGAGCGTGTTCGAGTTCGCCTCATGGATGCGAAAGGGCTTCTGCCACGTCTTCAGGTAGCCGACGATATTGGCAATGGCATCGAGCGTGGCAATCGAGACGCGGAAATCCGGCCGCAGGATATGGTCCCCGATGCTGATATTGGGCGACTCCGGCGGATCGCCTGCCTCAGGCACCGGACGCCCCGCGCTGATCAGCACTGGATCAGGGCTCTTGAGCGTTGAGGCCCAGACCTCCATCACCGGATCGGATTGTTTCTCCTGATTTTGCATCAGAAACCAGGTCACCCCACCCAGTACCAACACAAGAGCAGCCGCAAGCGAAAGCGGCCAGAGCCATCCGCGCCGGTGAGTTGGCGCGGTAGCTGGTTCCGTAACCGGCCCGGCTTGGTGTTCCTCGACTCCTGGATGGGTTATTGTAGTTTCCGGCTCGGCTTGCTCCGCCGGCGTGTGCGCCCGAAGGGAGAACCGCGGAACGTAGGTGCCCGAAGGCAGTTCCATTGCTATCGGGCTGCTTGTTCCGCTCTCCTGGTAAAACTGCGCCAGCCGCCGCCGAATTTCCCCCGCGCTGAAGCGCACCACGGGGTCCGCGTTGGTGTCATAGGCCGGATCGCGGCCAAAAACCTCCACGCCGATGGTGCGTTCCTTCAGCTCTCCCTGGTGATTATCCAGAGTTCTTTCAACGATGTACCGAAGCATCGCCGGATAGCGCCGGCTGCCTCGGAAGGGCGTGCTGGCAAGAATCTCCTCAAGCGCGTGCAAAACCTGGCGATGGTCATCCGCGGTGGACGGCGTCCAGGTACATCGGTTCAGAGAATCGGAATTCACGATTCCTGATCGTAGAGAAAATTTCCATACCGTGTAAAGAGTGTCATTCTCTTGCGTTTCCATTCGCTCAAAGCAATCTCGCGAAAAAGTCCGATTCCGGCTTCGATGAGGCTTGTTACAACCCGCAATTTGCGTGTTACAAATCGTATAAATTATTCATTTTAATAAATTTATAGAAGTCTTCCATGTTGGCTACCGTATGCCACCTTGCCAGGTATACGCAAGGGAAACAAACCTCACCCACAGTAGTCATCCAGAATTCACAAACATTTTTGGAGGAGGCAAATGAAAGACAGGCACTGCTCTCAGTCTCCGTTGCCATGTCGGCGGATGCTGCAAATTGCATGGCTTATGCTGGCCGTTGCACTGGTTGGCACGCCACTCTACGCGCAAAGCGGCGCGGGCGCTATTCACGGAACCATTCAGGATTCAAGCGGGGCGGTTATTCCGGGAGCCGCCGTTCATGTGGTCAACCAGGCCACAAACCAGGTCTTCGACACGAAAACAAACAGCGCCGGCCTTTATACGGTTCCGGCCCTGTTTACCGGCAACTACACCGTGACGTTCTCCGCGCCGGGGATGGCTTCGTTTCAGCGCAGCATCTCCCTGCAGACAGCCCAGAATGCGGTGATCGATGTGAAGCTGCATCCCGGCGGCGTCAACCAAAAGATTGTGGTGCATGGAAATGTGGTCCAGCTTGCGACGTATGACAGTCCGACTATCAGCGACACGCTGGACAGCCAGCGGATCAATCAGTTGCCGATGAACGGACGCAGCCTTGAAACCTTGAACATTCTCACGACGCCGGGGCTTGAAAGCTCCAGTGTCGGATTGCGGGTGAACGGCAACATGGCGGCGGCGACAGAATATGTGCAGGACGGCGCGACACTTGCCGACCGCAACTTCGGTTCCAATTACGTTACGCCCGATCCGGATTCGGTCCAGGAGGTGCATTTCGAGACGAGCAACTCCAGCGCGAAGTATGCCACTCCGGGCGCGGCCGTGATTACGACCAAATCCGGAACCAATCACTGGCACGGATCATTTTTTGAGACTGCCCGCAACAACTACTTCGGTATCGCAAAGGCAAGGCAGGATCCTTCCAATTACGCGGCTCCGCACCTGGTGCGCAATGAATTCGGGCTCTCTGCCGGCGGCCCCGTTATCCTTCCCAAGCTCTATGACGGACGGAACAAGACCTTCTGGTTTGTCGCCTACGAGCGTTACTCGCTTGCCCAGAGCGTCTCCGGTCAGTTCACCGTTCCCACGCAGGCCATGCGCAACGGTGACTACAGCGGCCTGACCAACGGAAGCGGAATCTTCCAGCAGCTTTACGATCCCTCCACGACCGCGGCATCCGCGAACTGCAACGGCTCCGGCGTTGCCAACCAGTATTGCCGCGCGCCGATGCAGTACAACGGCCAGAACAACGTGATTAATCCCGGCCTTGAGAGTCCTCTGGCGAAGCTGCTTTACCAGATCACTCCGCTCCCCACGGCGAGTCTCGCCAATGTAAATCCGCTGGCCTCGTTCAACTACATCGCAGAGGAGCCAAATGTAGCGACGGTTCCAACCCTCACTACGCGAGTCGATCACACGTTCGATGAGAACAACAGGGCTTATGTTCGCTACACACAGACCGCCAGCCACACCTTGTCGTGGAATGCAACTGATCCAGGACCGCCGAACGTCGCCGGATCCGGTCTTGCCGCGAACACCGATAACATGCAGCTCTCAGTCAATAATCAGGACAACGCGGCGATCGGTTATACACACATCTTTTCGCCGACCCTCTTCGCCGAAAGCGTGATCAGCGGAACCTGGCAGAAGATTTCCGATGGCGGCAATACCAACCCCTTAACCAATTACAGGACGGAGTGGGGCCTGCCTTCGAACTTCGGTCCTGCCGACTTTGGCGTGACCGGCCTGTTGGCGAACTACCAGATGAATGCCGACAGCTATGAATCGTCGTCAAGGATATTCAACTTCGACGAGAACGTGACCAAGACGCTCGGCAGGCATCAACTCTACTTCGGCCTTCGCTATCGTTTCGAGCACATGGGAGTGCTGCCCGACCAGCAATCTTCGTTCGACTCGTTCAACGGAATGGGCACTGGTTTGCTGAACCCATCCACAGGCACCACAGAGGGGATAACACCGAACACGGGCAGGTCGGATGCGGACTTCTTCCTTGGTTACGCCTCGTCCTACGCCGATACTCTGACCGGCAGGCGCTTCAATTATCACGATCAGGAACTCGACCTCTATGTCCAGGACGATTGGCATATTTCACCAAAGTGGACGGCAAACCTCGGCCTGCGCTGGGAGGCACACCCGGCCCCTGTCGAGCTCAACGGCCAGAACAACGGCTTTGATCTTGCCAATGACGCCATCGTCACCCCGGTGAGCATCAATACCCTGATTGCCCGGGGATCTACGACACAGAGCCTGGTCAATGCGCTGGAGAGTGTTGGCGTCAAGTTCGAGACGGCCCCGGTGGCGGGAATACCGAGCTCGATGATCTTTAACAGCTACGTCTTTGCGCCTCGCCTCGGGCTCGCCTTCGCTCCTTGGGGTACGCGCGGCACGGTCTTCCGCGGCGGCTTCGGGCGGTACGTGTATCCGATTCCATTGCGCAACTTCTATGCGACGCAGGCTAACCCGCCGAACGCGCCGTACGGCTACGACTATTCGCAGAGCTTTACGAATCAGAACGACTCCAGCGCGCAATATAGCGACGGGCTTCCCAACTACATCCTGCGCCATCAGCAGCAGGTTGTGGCTGGACAAAACAGCGCCAACGTCGTCGATTACTCGTCTGCCGGCGTTACGCCCGGCAGCATCAACAACTTCTTCATGACGCCGAAGTATCCTCCCAACATTGTTTCGCAGGGGAGCTTTACCGTGGAGCAGCCGCTCAAGTGGGATTCGGTGTTACGAATCTCCTGGGACTATGACCATGGCAGCAACCTGGACCAGTACAACTACTTCAACTATGGGCCCTCCGCATATGTGTGGATGGCGCAGACAGATACGGCTCCTCCCTCCAACGGGAATCTTTACAACACGTATGACCAGAACACGTACAACTCTACTGGTCTGATTCAGGATCAGCGCAACGGCTGGTCCACGGACAATTCCCTGCAGGCGAACTTTGAGCGCCAGTATAAAAACGGCTGGGCCTTTCAGATCTTTTACGTCTACTCGAAGGCCTTCCGCGTAGGCGGCAACACCTTCCGCGATGGCAACATACAACCGATCGGCGATTACCTGCCGGGTACTTTTCCCGGGCAGGCAGGCCTGCAGCCATGGGCATCGCCAAAGTGGTTGGACCGCGTTCAGAACTATCAGCCTGACTCTGCCATTCCCGAGCATCGCATCCGCGCGAACGGCATCTATGATCTGCCGTTCGGCCGTGGCAAGCGCTTCCTGGGGCATGTAAACCGCTTCGTCGATGAACTTGTCGGCGGTTATCAGATCGCGGGGGACATGAATCTCAACTCGCAGTACTTTCAAGTCAACCCAGATGTCCACTGGGGAGGTGACAATCCTTTGAACAGCGGCACGCTCGGCAAGGTGCACCTCTATGGCAAGAAGTCGCATCCGGTTGAGGACTGCACCAGCGGCACCTGCTACAAGGGCTATCAGCTATTCAACGGTTTTATCAACCCACTGTTGGTTAACGATCCATGCGGACCGAGCCCCTACTCGGGACTTAGCACGGAAACGCCGTACATCACGCCGATCATCACGGACCCTGGCACTGTGACCTGCAACGGCACATCGATCCAGACCAGCAATCCGTATTACCTCTACGACGCGGTGAGCTACGACCTGACCAACAAAACCACTGTGCCGTTAACCACTTCAGCCAACGGAACCACGGTCATTCCCGCCTATTATGACGGAGGACCGTATCTGAATCCGTACGCGAAGGCGTTTTATCTCGGCCCGTTCAACTGGACGGCGGATATGTCGCTCTTCAAGGTCTTCCCGATCGGGGAACGGATGAACCTTCGCGTGAACGTCGATGCCTTCAACGTCTTCAACATGCAGGGCTCGAACAATCCCAACGGCGAGACTGGTATTCAGTACTTCACCAGCTCGTACAACACGCCGCGTCAGATTCAGCTCACCGCACGCTTCACCTTTTAACTGGCGTACGGCAACCACGGCCGCTTGCATCCCCGTGCAAGCGGCCGTTCCCTCAACATGAGGCTTAAAAACAGGAGAACAGAATGCCGACATTCAGCCGGCGAGCGGTCCTTGCGCGCGGAATGGCGCTGGCCGCAACAGGACTCATGCGTAAATCTTCTTTCGCACAAGCGGCCACAGACGCTTTGGCCCGGCAAAATGCCCAGATTCCGCTGCACGTATCGGTTGCTTGGGATCAAACCATCTCCGATGTGCCCGAGGATTTACTCGGGCTCAGCTACGAATCTTCGCAGTTGGCAGCTCCGGATTTTTTCTCTGCCGCCAACGCCGGCCTGATCGACCTCTTCCGCAGATTGTCTCCCAGCGGCGTCCTGCGCCTCGGCGGAAACCTGAGCGAGTTCACGCGATGGAGCCCGAACGCCGAGCCTGATCCCTCCAGCGTGCCGTTTCGCGCCGTCACGCCGGACCCCAGCGCAGGCAAAACCATCCCTCATTTTCCTGTCACGCCCGTGGCCATCCGCAACCTGCGCGAATTTCTCTACCGCACCGGCTGGCAGACCATTTACGGACTGAATTTAGCCCTTGCAGATCGCGCACGCACAGTTGCCGAGGCAAAGTTTGTTGCGGAAACACTCGGTCCGCGCCTCATTGCCTTCCAAATCGGCAACGAGCCGAACCACTACGTCCTCAACCGCCTGCGTCCTCCCGGCTACAGCTTCCACGACTACTTTGCCGAGTGGAGCAGAGTTCACGGCGCGGTTGCGGAAGCGCTGCCCACGGCGCGTTTCGCCGGCCCGGATGTCGCTGAAGATGCAAGCTGGATCGAGCAGTTCGCCGCGGCCGCGCCGAAATCCGTTGCTATGCTCACCGGCCATCATTACGCGGAAGGCCCGCCGGCCGATCCCAACGTGACTCTCGGCAAGCTGCTGGCGCCCGATCCGGCCTTTGCACATCACATCGAAGTAATCGAAGCGATCTCGCAGAAGGCGCATTTGCCGTATTTGATGACGGAGACCAACTCCTGCTACAACGCAGGCAAGCCCGGCGTCAGCGATGTCTTCGGCTCAGCCTTGTGGGCCGCGGATTACATCCTGCAACTGGCGCAGGCGAAACAAAAGGGCGTCTACTTTCATGGCGGCGGCGTGGGCTGGTATACGCCCATCACCGGCGGCTCCGGCCTGCCCTTTGCGCCGCGCCCTGTTTATTACGGCATGTTGCTGTGCCGCAGTTTGCTGGGAAGCGAGATGGTTGCCGCAAGCATTGCTGCAACCCCGGCCAATGTCTCCGTCTACGCGGTAAAGCATCCGCAGAGAATCGCCGTCATTAACAAAGGTGCAAGCGATGTTGTGCTGCACTTGCAGCAGGGTGAGCGTGCCGTTCAGGCGCTGCGGCTCTCCGCATCGTCGCTGGAGGAAAAGACGGAGATTCGACTCGCATCTCAGCCGTTAAGACGCAAAGAGTGGAGCGCGGTTCCCATTCCCAGCTTCAGCGCGGCCATTCTTACGCTGGAGCTGGCCTGAAATATTTGCGGCAGTGCGTTTTCTGCGCGCTGCCGCAAATATTTCAACGCACTCCTGCGCCGTTGTAAGCCCCGATATTCGGCGCATCCGTAGTGGAAACTGGATTGCCGAAGAAATCGAGGCCGCCATTCGCCTCGATCACCTTGCCCGCGTGAAGCGCCGGCGAGCTTTTCTTCAGCGTGAAGCTCTTCGCCAGCTTCAGAAATCCATTCCGCCCAATCGAAAATTCATCCGATCCTGCATTCGCAGCCTTCCATATCGGATTGGCATTCAGATTGTGCAGAACAGTTCCCGCAGGCCCATTCTGTGCCGTCATCGAAGCCGGATAGAAGATGTTGTTCTCAAAACTGCTCGCTGCGCTCAGAGGCGTCGTTGAAAACTGCTTCACCGTCCCCGTCGAATAAAGAATGTTGTTATCAAAGTTGACATTCTTCGCTTCGTAAAAGACAGTGTCGATCCCACTGACATAAAACGTGTTGTTGTAAATCCGGTTCGTTACGCTCCCCATGTGGCCATCCTGAAAGAAGAGCCTGTGCCCGCCGTGCCGAGACGCGCCCTCCGCGTCATTCCGGCTGATGTTGTACCGGACCACAATGTTTTTTGCCGATCGCATGAACAACATGAAGCCGCGCGCGTTGTCATGCGAGTAGTTGTACTGAAAGACATCGCCGTCCGTGTCGATGTCGGCGTCAAAAACCTCGCCGTCATTCGGCCCTCCAGCCACGGTGCCGGAGATTTCGTTGTACTGAATCAGCGTATGCCGGCTCGCAAAGGTCCACACCGCCGCATAGTTCGCGGCATCGCTTATGCACACGCGATGCACGCGGTTGTACTCGATCACCGAACCGCCGCTCGACCCATGCAGCACAATGCCGTCGCCGTAGACGTTCTCCACCACGTTGTTGCGAATGACAAAATGCGAAGTCGTCAACGGGCTGCTGTTACGAATCCCCTCCACGCCAACATTCGAAACGCGGTTCCCCTCTACCAGCGCATCCCGGATGTTGATCTCGTACAGAATCCCGCCGCTCATCTTCGAGTAGCCCGGCTTGCCGAAGCTGATCGAGTTCACACCATGCACGTAGCAGTTCCGGACGTAAATGTGATGCCACAGATCCTTCGGCGAAGTTCCAACAATATAGATACCGCGCAGAACCGCTGTTCCACCTTCGGGCTGTGTGTTGGTCACTTCCAGATCGTTGATCTCCCAGTAGGACTCATCCTTGATCAGCACAGCCGAAGAATCATTCGTTCCCGGCCCATGAATCACGGGCTTCGCGCCGCGGCCGTACTGGTCGATCACGATCGGCTGACCCTCTGCGCCGGAGCCGCGCGGAGCAAGCTGCCCCGTCCAGCTATCGCCCGCGTGAAAGAGAATTTTGTCTCCCGGCGCAAACGTCATGCCGTTGACTTTATCCAGCGTCTTCCATGCCGCGCCTGGCCGCAGGCCGCTGTTCGCGTCATTTCCGTTCGCAGCCACATAATAAGTAGCCGCGTGCAACGTGCTTGCGGCAAGCAGTAAGCTCGCGACGCAAAGCATCTGTCGCGCCAGTCGCACATAGTTCCCATCTTTCGCGGAGAAAAACAGATCGAATCTGAGCATAAGCAAGTCTATCTTTCCTGAAAGCATGTGAAAGCTACACGCAACGGAATTCGGTAATGGGTCCATTTGCGAGCAGGGGCTAAAGCCCTCTTGCTCAAGCGACTCATTCGGCACGACTGAAGTCGTGCCCTGACACCAAGTGCATTCGAACTGGTCCACTATCCAAAATTCGCACCGGCCGCAGCATCGGCTATCCTCACAGTCAGAAAGCCGCGTGCTTTCCGCCTTCCCCATCCCCGCGCCGGAGCAGGCCATGAGCGAGATTCACGCCGTAGAGACCGTCTTTCTTCTCCTGCTGTTTTTCGTCGTCCTCTTCGGCATCTTTGCGCGCAAGCTCTCCATGCCGTACCCCATCGTGATGCTTCTCGGCGGCCTCGCGCTCAGCTTCGTTCCCGGCATTCCCAGGATCACGCTCAACCCCGATCTCATCTTCCTCATCTTTCTTCCGCCGCTGCTCTACTCCGCCGCGTGGAGCACTTCCATCCGCGATTTCCGCGCCAACATTTTTCAAATCTCCATGCTCGCCTTCGGCCTCGTCGGTTTCACCGTCGTCGGTGTTGCACTCGCCGCGCCGTATGTCTTTCCCGGCTTTGATTGGCGACTCGGCCTTGTGCTCGGCGCGGTCGTCGCGCCCACGGATGCCATCGCCGCTACGGCCATTGCGCGGCGCATCGGACTGCCCGAGCGCGTCGTAGACATCCTCGAAGGCGAAAGCCTTATCAACGACGCCACCGGCCTGCTCGCTCTCGAATTCGCCACCGGCATTCTCGTCCGCGAACACATTCCCACCTTCACCGACGGTTTTTTCACGCTGCTCTGGCTCACCGCCGGCGGCATCGCCGTGGGCCTCATCATCGGCTGGATCAACGACTGGGTCGAGCGCCGCGTCGAAGATTCCGCCATCGAAATCACGCTCAGCATTCTCGTTCCTTATGTCGCTTATCTTGCCGCGGAAGCCATTCATGCGAGCGGCGTTCTCGCCGTCGTTGCCTGCGGGCTCTTCCTCACCGGCCGCAGCGCGCAATTCTTCTCCGCCGCCACGCGCATGAAAGTCTGGTCCGTCTGGGAGTCGCTCACCTTCATCCTCAACGGCGTCGTCTTCGTCCTCATCGGTCTCCAATTCCCCATCATCCGCAGCTCCATCCACGAGTACGGCATCCGGAAAATCCTCACCGACGGCGCCCTCTTCAGCCTGCTGCTCATTCTTCTCCGCCTTGCATGGGTCTATCCCGGCGCGCACCTCGCCCACTGGATGCAGAGCAAAATGTCGAAACGAATTTTTCCGCCCATCCGCCTGCGCCAGGTCTTCGTCGTCGGCTGGACCGGAATGCGCGGCGTCGTCTCGCTGGCCGCCGCTCTCGCATTGCCTGCCGTGCTGCGGAACGGCCAGCCCTTTCCGCACCGCAACGCCATCGTGCTGCTCACCTTCTGCGTCATTCTTGTCACGCTCGTCGCGCAGGGACTCACCTTGCCGCCGCTCATCCGCTGGCTCGGCTTGGCCGGGCAAGAAGGCCCGAACTGCGAAGAGCTCGAAGCCCGCCGCATCGTTACGTCTGCGGCCGTCGCACATCTGGAAGAAGCAAAGGCGCGCGACAGCCTCGGCAAGGAAGAGGTCTATGACGATCTCACACACCACTACCGCCATCGTCTGGAAAGCCTGCATGATGCGGAGGGCGAGGCCGCGCAGTTGCACAGCCACTTTCTCGAGCTCTCCCTCGAAACCATCCAGGTCGAGCGCGAGACCGCCATCCGCCTCCGCAATGAAGGCCGCATCAACGACGCCGTCCTGCGCCGCATCGTACGCGAGCTGGACCTCAACGAAGCCCGCCTCACCCAATCGCCGGAAGGATGACCCATCCCCACACCGGTCGCCCCATCCTTGGCGCGTCCTTGTTTTTGCGCCAGGGGTGGAATCGCAAAAACCTCTAATTCCCCTTCGCCAACACGTCCGCCGGGTGCCCCATGTCCCTCGCTTTTGGGGACGTGGGGTAACAATCCTTAATTCCCCTTCGCCACGTCTATCTGTGCCGCCAGCGGCAACCGAACCTCCAGCGTTCCCGTCCGGTTCGTCGAAGTATCCCTCACCGCCACGCGCAAAAACGCCGCTCCCGCCGGAACCTCCAGCTCCTGCTCCGCGCGAAACAGCGCCCCGAACTGCCCCACGCCCGAGCCGGTAATCGACGCAGGATTCAGCACGCTGTTCAGCAGCGTTCCCTCGTCGTTATAAGCCGCCGCCGCAAACTCCACCACCGGATGCGCGCCGCTCATCGCCATCCGCCGCAGTTGCGGGTCCACCACCCCATAGTCGATGCGGTACTTCTGCAGCTTCACCGGCGGCAAAGCCGTCACTTTTCGCCCCGGCTTCCGCGTGCGGAAGTACGCCGGCGAGTCCTGCAGCGAAAGCATCTCGTTTTCCGTCGCCATGCGCGCCTTGCCCACCGTGCTCAAATGCGCCGTAAAAACGATGCCATGCAGCATCGGCGCCCCATGCTCGATATTTGCGTAAAGCGTATCGCCCGCCTTCGCCGCCAGGAACCGCGCCTGCACCACGTCTTTCTTGTCCGGCAATCCCACCTGGTCATCCGGCACCGCGTAGTAGAGATGCCTGTACGTAAGCTGCCATCCCGGATGCTCCGGCACGAGCTTCACCTCAATCTTCCGCTCCGAGCCGTCGAACTTAGTATTCGTCGGCGCATAGCTCAGCGTGTAGTAGTTCTCGCCGTGGTCAATCGCCTCGCCGATCAGCTCATCCACGTGATTGTTCCCCGCATAGGCTCGCCCGCCGGTCGATTCGGCAATCAAGTCCATCGTGTCCTTCTTCACCAGCATGGGGTTGCCAAAGCGATCCTCGGCCGAACCCTGCCCCGCCACATCCATCGGATAGAGTGCAATTTGACTCTTCATCATCGAGGAGTAGGTGTTTTTCATCATGTTGGCCAGCAGCGCGCTATAGTCCAGCGCTGTCGGGCCGCCGATCCCGCTGCTTGGATTGCCGGGAGCGCCGCCGGCGGAGAACATATTCGGGCCACTCAGTGTAGGACCGACCGGAATCGGAAAATTTTCTGACAACCAGATCAGGTTTTTCCGCCCCGGAATCCCGCTCATATAATCGGCCAGGAAATTCAGCGCGCTCAGCGCTCCCATCGCATCGTTTCTTCCGTAAGTGCCGGCGTAAAGAAACACATTGGGAATATGCGGTCCCGGTCCTTTGCTCTCAATCGCCGCGCGCAGCAGCGCATGGTCCGTCGTGAACCCCTGCAACTGGTAAATCTTCTGTGTGCGGATAAAGAGCGCCATCCGCACCCCCGCCGGAGCATTATCCACAAACTTCAGCAGCATCTGGCGGAAGTTCATCTGGTTTTCCTGCGAGGTATTCACCAGGTCGTAGTAAAGGATGTAAAGCGGCCCGCGCTCCACGGTGTCCGGCAGGTTCACAAAGGTATCGGGAGGCAGTTTCGGCAGCGTTGGCGGCGTATAGCTCGGCTTCGACCCATCCGTCACGTCGAAAGAAGTGACGCTCTGCTCCACGCCGTCTTCCTTCACCACAAAATCCTGCTGCGTAAGCCCCCGCACCGAATTCCCCTGCCGATCCAGCACGACAACATCCACCGGCACGCGCCGCACGTTCAGCTCCAGCACCGGCCCTTGCGCATCGTTAGCGGCAGCGCCGGAAGCCGCCTGCCCGCCTGCATCCGCGCCAACCCCCAAAGCAAAAACCGCCGTACAGAAGGCAACCGCCAACCCCCAACGCTTCATCCGCTCTCTCCCCGGAAGCAATCCATCAACGGCCCGGACCCCCCGCACCTTCTTTATAGAAGACGAACCCAACCCGCAATCCGGCCAACACAAAAGTCAAGCTCCCAGAGGATTACTATTCCGCCCCCCAAAAGGTGCCGGGTGCCCCATGTCTCCCGGTTTTGGAGACATGGGATCACGAGAGCCCCAAATTTTCTTTCCGAATTTTGCAAAGAATTATGGCCCAATATGCCACACTGGAATCAGCCGTAAAACATCAAGGCCCGGTTCCTACCCGAACCGGGCCTTTCGCATGAGGACAGAGCGCGCCGAAAAATTTTCAAGCGATAAAAT
>JASHPD010000359.1 GCA_030038315.1 Acidobacteriaceae bacterium | reverse complement strand
TCTGGGCCGGTGTAATTCGCGGAGGGGCGGATGATCTTGCCGTCGGCGCGCTGCTCTAAAACATGCGCGGACCAGCCTGCTGTGCGTGCGATGACGAAGAGCGGCGTGAAGAGGTCAATGGGCACGTTCATTTCGTGATAAGCCACGGCGCTGAACCAGTCGAGGTTGGGGAACATGCGCTTGGTTTCGTGCATCACCGATTCGATGCGCTCGGCTACTGCGTACAGTGTGGACTTGGGCGCGAGGGAGTGGGCGATGCGCTTGATGATGTCGCTGCGCGGGTCGCTGATGGTGTAGACGGGATGGCCGAAGCCGATGATGACTTCGCGGTTTTCGATGCGGCGGCGGATGTCTTGCTCGGCTTCGTCGGGCGAGGTGTAACGCTGTTGGATTTCTAAGGCGACTTCGTTGGCTCCGCCGTGCTTGGGGCCTTTGAGCGCGCCGATGGCTCCGGTGATCGAGGAGTGAATGTCGGAGCCGGTGCCGGCGATGACGCGCGCGGTGAACGTCGATGCGTTGAATTCGTGCTCGGCGTAGAGGATGAGCGAGGCGTGCATGGCGGCGGTCCATTCTTCGCCTGTTTTTTTGCCATGCAGAAGATGGAGCAGGTGTGCGGCGATGGAGTCGTCGTCGGTTGCGACTTGGATGCGCTTGCCGTGGCGCGCGAACTGGAGCCAGTAGCCGAGCATGGAGACCAGCTTCGAGAGCAATCCGTCGGCGATGGCTGCGGCGCTGGTTGGGTTGTGGTCTGTGGGTTCGGGCTCGATGCAGCCAAGGACGGAGACGCCGGTGCGGAGCACGTCCATGGGATGCGTTGTTCCGGGCAAAAGCTCCAGCGTTTTGAGAACGGCTTCGGGTAAGGTGCGCGCGGCGGCCAGCGATTGCTTGTAGGCTGCGAGTTCTGTCGCGTTGGGGAGCTTGCCGTGGAGCAGCAGGTAGGCTACTTCTTCGTATTGGCAGTGCGCAGCTAGGTCGTGGATGTCGTAGCCGCGGTAGTGGAGGTCGTTGCCGGTGTGACCTACGGTGCAGAGCGCGGTGTTGCCGGCGGGCGTGCCGGAGAGCGCTACGGATTTTTTCGGTTTGAAGGGGGTGGTTGCTGCCTCGGTCATGGTGAAACTCCGGAGAGGACAAACGTAATTGATGGTGGGAACAGGTGTCTAGCTTGGACTGACATGAAAGCATCGCATCGTGGTGCGCAATTTTATGCCATCCTACCCTTGCGATAGAAGCAAGAACGTCGCAAGGATGGAATCGTAAGAATCCCTGCTCCAGCGCAGGCGAATTACACTAGACGTAGCCATGAAAGACGTCTCCGGAAACAACATTCGCGAAACATTTCTGCGCTTTTTTGAGTCGAAGGGTCACCGCCGCGTGCACTCGTCCTCACTCGTGCCCGCCAACGATCCCACGTTGCTTTTCACCAACGCCGGCATGAACCAGTTCAAAGACGTCTTTCTCGGCGCTGAAAAGCGCGACTACTCCCGCGCAACAACCTCACAGAAGTGCGTCCGCGCCGGCGGCAAGCACAACGACCTTGAAAACGTAGGCTTCACACGCCGCCACCACACGTTCTTCGAGATGCTCGGCAACTTCAGCTTCGGCGACTACTTCAAGAAAGACGCCATCGCCTACGCGTGGGAGCTAGTCACCAGCCCCGAGTGGTTCAACATCCCCAAAGACCGCCTCTACGTAACCATCTTTGAAGGAACGACGGGGGAAGGCGCAGCAGACGTCCCGCGCGACGACGAAGCCGAGCAATTCTGGATCGCAGCCGGCGTGCCCAAAGAGCGCATCAAGGCCTACGGCGTAAAAGACAACTTCTGGCAGATGGGCGAAACCGGCCCCTGCGGCCCCTGCTCGGAGATCTTCTACGACATGGGCATAGAAGCCAGCGAGACCGGCAAGGATTTACCCTTCGGCGAAGACGACGCCCGCTACGTAGAAATCTGGAATTTAGTTTTCATGCAGTTCGACCGCTCAGCGGTAGTAGAGAACGGCAAAACAGCAGGCTACAAACTAAGCCCACTGCCCAAGCCCTCCATCGACACCGGCATGGGATTAGAGCGCGTCGCTGCTGTCCTTCAAGGCAAGGTATCGAACTTCGAAACCGACCTCTTCACACCGCTGATTCAACGTGCTGCTGAGTTAACCGAACAAGTGTCAGGGCACGACTTTAGTCGTGCCGAAAGCACACCCAAAAAAGGTGGGGCTTTAGCCCCTGCGGGAATCGAATCACTCGTCCAGAACGCCAGCCTGCGCATCATCTCTGACCACGCCCGCGCCGCAACCTTTCTCATCAACGACGGCGTTCTTCCGTCGAACGAAGGCCGAGGCTACGTCCTGCGCAAAATCCTCCGCCGCGGCATCCGCCACGGCCGCCTGCTAGGCCAGGAAAAACCATTCCTCTATCAAATGGTCTATGCCGTCCGCGATTTGATGCAAGGCGCGTATCCCGAGCTGAAAGACTCCGCCGACCGCGTAGCCAAAGTCATCGAAGCGGAAGAAAAGCAATTCGACCGCGTGCTCGAAGTTGGTTCTGAGCAACTGGATTTCGCAATTACTAATGCAAAGCTACGGTATGAAGCATTCCCAGAGGATACTAAGTATCAAGGAAATGGACGAGCCAAGTTACCGGGCAACGAAGCATTCCGTCTTTATGAAACTTTCGGCTTGCCTTTAGATTTCATGATCGACGCTGCCCGTGATGCTGCAATCGAGTTCGATACTGAAGGCTTCGAGAAAGCCCGAGCCGAAGAACAAGCCCGCGCCCGCGCAAGCTGGAAAGGCGGCGCACAAAAAACCGCCAGCCCCGCCTACCGCGATCTACCGAAGACTATCTTCGAAGGCTACAAGCAGCTAACCTCGACGAACAGCGAAGTTCTTGCTATCGTGAAAGACGGCCAAGGCGTCCCCGCAGCCAAAGCCGGCGAGCAAGTCGATGTAGTCCTCGATCACACCAGCTTCTACGGCGACTCCGGCGGCCAGGTCGGCGACACAGGCGTCTTCCTCTCGACCGACGGCAACACAACGGTAGCCGAAATTCAAGGCTGCGTTCTCCCCGTGCAAGGCGTCCGCGCCCACAAAGCGCTGCTCAAGCAGAACCTCGCCGTAGGCGACCACGTCAACACCGTCGTAAACGGTACACGCCGCGACGCCATCAAGCGCAACCACACCGGCACGCACCTGCTCCACGCCGCGCTCAGGCAAGTCCTCGGCACTCACGTCAAACAGGCCGGTTCGCTCGTCGATCCCACGCGCCTCCGCTTCGACTTCTCGCACTTCGCGCAGGTAGCCGACGAAGAGCTGCACGAGATCGAAACCATCGTCAACCGCGAAATCCTCTCCAACGCCAAAGTCGAGACGCTGGAAGACGTGCCCATCGACGTAGCCGTGAACGAGTATCACGCCATGGCGCTCTTCGGTGAAAAGTACGGCGACAAGGTCCGCGTCGTAAAACTCTCCGACGGCTTCTCGACGGAACTCTGCGGCGGCATCCACACCGCAGCCACCGGCGAAATCGGCCTGCTCAAGCTGACCAGCGAGGGCGCAGTCTCCTCCGGCGTCCGCCGCGTAGAAGCGATCAGCGGCTTCGGCTCGCTCGACACCTTCCGCCGCGACTTCGAAGTAGAAAAGCTAGCCGCGCGCATCGCTCCCGCGCCGAATCTCGGCCCAGCAGAAGCCCTCGACGCAAAATTCATCGCGCAGGAAGAAGAACTGAAGAAGCTGCGCCGCGAGCTCGACGAGCTACGCATGAAGTCAGCCTCCGGCGGCCTCGACGAAGTGCTTTCGAAAGCCGTCGAAGTCAAGGGCGTAAAGGTCCTGCGCCACCGCGCCGATCAGCTCGACCGCGGCCAGCTCCGCACGCTCGTCGACAACCTCAAGCAGAAGGCCGGCGAAGCCGTGGTCGTGCTAGCCTCCGCGCAGCCGGAAGGCAAAGTCGCCATCATCGCCGGAGTCACGCCTGCGCTCATCAAGCGCATCCAGGCAGGCAAGCTGGTCGGCGCAGTGGCCAAGCTAGTCGGTGGCTCCGGCGGTGGCAAGCCGGAGATCGCCGAAGCCGGCGGCAAGGATCAGACGCAGATCGGCACTGCTCTCGAAGCCGTTCCGCAAATCGTCAACGATCTGCTCGCATAGCCGAGCCGATCAGACAAATAAATCAGGCAAGCAAAAAGGCCGTCTTATACAAAGGCGGCCTTTTTGCTTCTGCATCTTGCTACATCCGCGTGCCAAAGCTGTAGCCAATCCCGAAAGAGATAATTGGAAACGCCGAAAGCGGCTCCATCTTCTGCTTCCACTGCTCCAACTGCGAATTCAGATTCTGGTTGATCTGCATCGTAATCGGATTCGTCGGATCGCCAAGATTTGTGCACATCGTCTGCGCCTGGTCCAGGCACGCCCAACCTGCCAGATTCAGCTTGATCAGTGGATGCCCGATAAACGCCGCGCCCACCTCGAACGGAAACGTGAAGTGCCCCGCGTGCTTCATCAGGTTGCCCCAGCCCGCGGTCAGCGTTGGCGTAGGGTTATAGCGGTTCAGCACCACGCTGCCCGAGCCTGAAAGAGGAGTCGCGCCCGTCGCCGGATTCGCAAATGCCGAGTAGTAGGTCGTGTTATCCAGCGTCAAGCTCTCGCCGGATGGCACATTCGCCGAAGCGGAGATGTGATTGCCGTTGTACAGCAGCACGCCGGGGCTCAGGTGAAAGCCATGCCCCTGCCACGGATAAACATCCAGCGCCAGTTGCGAAGAGAAAAATCTCGCCGTAGCTCCCAGCGTAATCCCATTCGTCTGGATATTGTTCACAGTATAAAAAAGCGCGCTCTCCGTCGAGCGCAGATTTACTTGCCTGCCCAGATTCGTCACAAAGCTCACGTTTGCGCCCAGCGGAGAAATCCCCTCGCTCCACGCCAGCCGCGAAAACGGCCTGTCAGCCGGCTCCATGCGCACCTGCCGCGCAAGCCGCGAGGCGGAAGAGCCCCCGTCGGCTGCATTCGGTGCAACCATCGTCTGTGCCGCAAGCGCGCTCGCAGCGGCAAGGGAAGCCGTGCAGAAAAAGACTTTCAAGCGAATCATGGGGATTGTCCTCTTGGTCTGGCTATCGGCTGCCGCGTCAAAAATCTGAGACCGGCGCAGGGCAAAAGTACCTGTTCTCCGAGAACCCCCAGCAGCATTTCTGCCGCGTGATGTCTTAATCTGGGTCAATGCCCGCACCCAAGAGCGCACAGAAAGATGCCTCCGCTAAAAATGCGCCACAACTGAGGTCACAACTGCTTGCATGGTATGACGCCAACCGCCGTGATCTGCCCTGGCGGCACACGCAAGACCCTTATGCCATCTGGGTTTCAGAGATCATGCTCCAGCAGACGCGCGTGGCCGCGGTTATCGAGCGCTACACAGCTTTCATGGAGCGTTTTCCGAATGTTGAAGCGCTCGCCGCCGCGCCGGAGCAGGAAGTTTTAGCGCTGTGGAGCGGCCTCGGCTACTATCGCCGCGCGCGGATGCTGCACAAGGCCGCGCAGCTATTGGCTGAAAATTACGTCGGCAAGCTGCCTGGCACTGCAATAGAGCTGCGCAAGCTCCCCGGTATCGGCACATACACATCCGCGGCCATTGCCAGCATCGCCTATGGCGAACCTGTCGCGGTAGTGGACGGCAATGTGGAACGCGTAATCTGCCGTCTTGCCGGATGGGAGGCCGATGGCAGCGTCGGTGCAACGGCACTGCGGCGCAGGATCGATGAGCGGGCCGCGCAACTGCTCGCACCCAGGCGTGCGGGAGATTTCAACCAGGCCATGATGGAGCTTGGCGCAACCATCTGCTCGCCGCGCAGCCCGCAGTGCGGCGTCTGCCCGCTCCTTGAGTTCTGCAAGACGCGCGGCGAACACAAAACAACACCGCGCACAAAAATGCAGAGCCGCACCGTCGCCTGCGCGCTTGTGTTGCAGAACGACCGCCGCACAAAAATTCCTCGCAAGGCCCTGCTCGAACAGCGTTCCGCTTCGCAATCCGTGATGCCCGGCCTGTGGGAGCTGCCGTTGCTCGCCTCTGCCGATGTGCCCGAGAAAGAGCTGAGCCTGACCGTGCGTCATGCCATCATGCAGGTCAATTATGATGTGCGTGTACGCACAATCGGCGCAAAGCAGGTGCGCTCGCTTACGGTGAAAGGCGGAGAGCGGCGCTGGGTGCGGCTTGAAGACGCGGCGCAGATGCCTCTCACCGGCCTCGCGCGCAAGATTCTCATGCGCCTGCACCTTTTACCGCCCCAACCGCGCGGCAAGGCGCTTTCTCTTACGGTTGCACATACGACACTTTCCTCTCGCCGCAAGGAAGACAGATGAAACTCAGAATCGGCTTCTCGTTGTCGCAGCTCTTTTCTTTGCCGTTGCTGTTTCGCGCAGGGGCCTGCTATTAACAGCCTGCCTCGCCTGTGGCTCTGCGGAGTCCATCAACTCCGAATGCGTCCACGCGCACGTACGCTTTCTCCCGCTGGACCTGCCTGAAGGCTACAGCAATCCACCACTTCAACGCTCCGGACTCGTTGCCAGCAACCTGTTGAAACACCACAGCTAAAGCCCCTGAGAAATAGCTCCGTAGTTTGACCGCATCAGGGCCGATTTGTATACTTGAACTTGAAACAAGCGGGAGTAGCTCAGTGGTAGAGCATCGCCTTGCCAAGGCGAGGGTCGCGAGTTCAAATCTCGTCTCCCGCTCCAATCCGCCCTCCGGCCGCCCGGCCGGGTTGGCTACGGCGGATCTGGAAGCGATCTAATTTCCAGACAGCAGCCCTGCCAAGGCGCGGTACCCAAGTGGTAAGGGAGAGGTCTGCAAAACCTTTATGCGTCGGTTCGATTCCGACCCGCGCCTCCATATCTCCCTCAATAAAATCAACAAAATCAGAAGATTACGGCTAATTTTTATATTTTCCACAAGTGTGTCTTTTTCGCAGATTTTCGTGTCTTTTCGTCCAAAATATTGCGTTTTAGGGTAGAGGGTCGGACCAAAACCGGACCGTTTCTGCACTACTTTAGGCACAAAATTCCAGCACCGAGGGCTCATATTTCCTTGATCTGCCCTGCGGGTCACCTGCATAATAATTCAAGAAAGTTGAACTATTATGCAAACTCCCAGCGAGCGCCAGAAAGAGCTATACCAGCTTGCCGAAGCGCAGGGAGGATATTTCACGGCCAAGCAAGCCGCTTCACTCGGATACGCCGGCAGCAAGCGCAACTACCATGTGCGGGCTGGCAACTGGCTCCGTGAGCATCGTGGAATTTACCGGCTGACTCTCTTCCCCGAGCCTGAGCGCCCCGACCTCATTCTATGGTGGCTTTGGTCTCGTGATCGGAGTGATCAGCCATACGGCGTCTACAGCCATCAGACAGCTCTGAGCCTGCATGAACTAACAGACGTGAATCCCGCGCGACTTGATATGACCGTCCCGCCGGCGTTTCGCCGTGGAGTTCCCATTCCTCAGATCCTGCGCCTCCACTACGGAACCGTACCGGTAGCAGAGCAAGAGGTTCTCTATCGAGTGCCCGTAACCAGTGCTCTTCGCACGATCCTCGACGTGTGGGAAGAAGGCTCACTTCCACAAGACACGATACGCCGGGCATTCCAGCAGGCGAAAGCAAACGGCAAGCTCCGTTTGCACGAGAGCTGGGAAGATGCAATCTGCCAGTTGCGGGCAATTTCGTGAGGCTAATTCCGTTATTCATGCCGTAGTGCAATGAGGGGATTCACACGAGAGGCCCGAAGC
>JASHPD010000358.1 GCA_030038315.1 Acidobacteriaceae bacterium | reverse complement strand
CATCCGTGGCCCGGCGAGCCAGTCATTTTCCCGAGCGTGTAAGTGAGGCCGGCGGGGATCAGGAAGATCGAAAGCATCTGGAGGAAGTTCGTCAGCGGCGTGGGGTTTTCGTAGGGATGCGCGCTATTGGCGTTGAAGAATCCGCCGCCGTTGGTGCCGAGCATTTTGATGGCTTCCTGCGAAGCAACGGGGCCTTGGGCGATGGTCTGCGTCTGTGCCGGGTTTTCGAGCGGATGGGCGACGGTGTACGCGTGCAGGTTCTGCGGCACGCCCTGCGCGACAAGCAGCAGAGCATAGATAATCGAGGCGGGCAGCAGGATGTAGAGCAGCGTTCGCGTCACATCCACCCAGAAGTTACCAATGGTCGCAGACGTGGTGCGCTTGACGCCGCGAATCAGCGCTATGGCCGCGACGATTCCCACCGCGGCGGAAAAGAAGTTGTGCGTTGCCAGACCTGCCATCTGCGTGAGATAGCTCATGGTCGTTTCCGGTGTGTAAGACTGCCAGTTGGTGTTGGTGGTGAAACTGGCCGCGGTGTTCCACGCGAGATCGGGTGTGAGCGCGCCGAGTTTTTGCGGATTCCAGAGCGTGATTACGCCTTGCAGGCGCTCAAGGATGTATGTCAGGAGCAGGCTGACGGCGGAAAAACCGAGCAAAGCAAACGCATATTCGCGCCAGCTCATCTCGCGTTCTGCGCTTACGCCGGCGAGCTTGTAGATGGTGCGCTCCACCGGCCGCAGCACGGGGTCGAGCCAGGTGCGGCGGCCTTCGAGCACCTGCGCAAGGTAAAGGCCAACCGGCTTGACAGTCAGCAGCAGAACAACGGAATAGACGGCAAACTGTAACCAGCCATTGGCCGACATTAAAATTTCTCCGGATAAAGCAGGGAAATGACCAGATATCCCAGCAGGAGGATAGAAAGCACAAGAGCAACGGCGGTGATGAGGTTCAAGTGCATGGCTCGCGCTACCTCAACCTGTGGCACGCCTTGACGTAGAGAAACGCCAGGGTAAAGAAAAGCGCCGTGAATAACAGCATGATCGCGTCCTGCATTGCTTGCCTCGTTTGCCGCCTGCGCAATTTGCGCACGCGGACCCATGAGACAGAATGCTCGCGTTTGTCTATATGTGCGCGAAGGGATTTGTAAAGAGATCGTAAGGGCGCGTTTATTCCCGGCCTTCGGCGCGGCCTTCCGGCACAAAACGGTAACCGACCCAGGGCTCGGTCTGAATGTACTGCCTGCCCGTGTCCGCTTCGAGCTTTTTGCGTAACTGTCCGATGAAGACGCGCAGATATTCGGGCTGGTGCGCGGCCTGGCCGCCCCAGACGGCGGTCAAAAGCGCGCGATGCGTGATGACTTTGCCGGGATGGCGGGCGAGGTGCGCGAGCAGGTCAAACTCTTTCGGCGTCAGGTGAACTTCCTTGCCCTGCACGGTGATGGTGTGCGCGTCGATGTCTACGACGAAATCGCCGACCTCGATGGCCGTGGCCGTGCGCTCGGGAGCGCGGCGCAGATGCGCTCGCACGCGCGCCAACAGCTCCTGGATGCCGAATGGCTTGGTGACGTAGTCATCCGCGCCGGCGTCGAGGGCTTCCACCTTGGCGCGCTCGTGGTCGCGCACGGAGAGCACGAGGATGGGCGTGGACGCGGTGTGGCGGATTGCCTCGCAGACTTCGACACCGCTGATGCCGGGCATCATCAGGTCGGTAATGACCAGGTCCGGCGGCCACTCGCGGAAGATGCGCAGTCCCTCTTCGGGATCGTTGGCGGTGCGCACGTCGAAGCCATTGGCGGAGAGCGAGGCGCGCAGCACGCGCGTGATCTGGACTTCGTCGTCGATGACAAGAATTCGGCCGGGCATACGGCTCCTTACCTTGGCCAAGATACCATCCCCGATTGGGACGGTATCATGCACAGTGTGAGAGAAGCGGTGGAAAGACGCGGGAGCGGCTCAAAAATGCGCGTTCGTAACCGGAACCTTGCTCGCGTACTGGGCGCGACCGGCGGTGTTGCGCTGGCGGCGGCGCTGCTGCTGTGGGCGCATCTGGATGCAACGGCTGCCGGTATGCTCTTTCTTGTCGCCGTGGTTTGGTTTGCTACGCGCGCCGGCGTGTGGCTTTCGCTGTATGTCGCCTTGCTCTGCGCGCTGGCCTTCAATTTTTTCTTTCTTCCGCCGCTCCATACGCTGCGCCTTGCCAGTGTTCATGAATGGATAGAGCTTCTTGTCTTTGTGCTGAGCTCCGTTCTGGTGGGACGCGTGGCGGAGCTGGCGCGGCGGCGGGCGAAGGATGCCGAGCAGCGGCGCGTGGATGTGGAACGGCTCTACACGCTGGGCCAGGAGATGATGCTGCAGGAAGACGCCGCGCGGCTGACGCGCGATCTGCCGCATTTGATCGAGCGCTGCTTTGCGCTGGAAACCGTTGTGCTTTACGTGCGCGATCAGGATCGCTTTTTCGGATCGATTGCGGATTTGCCGGAAGAGATGCGGGCGGAACTGCGCTCGGTGACGCATGGCAGCAGCGCGGCGGCCAGCACGCCGAGGGGTTATTCCGTGCTGCCACTGGCTTTGGGCATAAAGCATATTGGCGCGCTGGCGTGGAGGCCGGAGACGCTTTCGCGCGAGGCGGCCACGGCGGTTGGCGCGCAGGTTGCGATTGCGATTACGCGGGCGCTGGCGATTGAGACCTATACGCGCATGGAGGCGGCGCGCGAAGGGGAACGGTTGCGCACGGCGTTGATTGACTCGCTGACGCATGAGCTGCGCACGCCGCTTACGGGGATTCGCGCGGCGGCGACAACGCTGGTGCAGGGCGAGGGACTGGATGAAGCAACGCGGCATGAGCTGGCCGTGGTGGTGGACGAAGAGAGCGCGCGGCTCGACAAGCTGATTGGCGAGGCGGTGGAGATGGCGGAGATTGATGCGCGCGTGGTGCGCGTGAATGCGGCTCCGCAGTATGCGCGGGCTTTGCTCGATCATGCGGTGGAGGAGTCGCGCACGGCGCTGGCGGGGCGGCGGGTGAGCGTGAATGTCGAAGAGCCGGATGCGCCTGCGTGGTTCGATGCGCATCTTCTGAGCCGCGTGCTGCGGCACCTGATTGAAAATGCCGCGTGCTATTCGCCGCGGGGGAGCGAGATTGCACTCAGCAGCCGGCGCAAAGACGGACGGCTGGAGTTCAGCGTTGCCGATCATGGTTCCGGCATCGATTCGGCGGACCTGCCGCTGATCTTCGAGAAGTTTTATCGCGGCAGGCGCGGCGAAGTGCCGGGCAAGGGAACGGGCATGGGGCTTGCGATTGTGCGCGCCATCCTGGAGGCGCACGGCGGCGGCATTGATGTGGAGACGACGCCGGGACAGGGGAGCGCGTTTCGGTTCTGGGTTCCTCTGGTCGAGCGCCAGCCGGAGCCGGCGCCTCCTGTATCGTGAAAGGCAGGCATGAAACAGATACTTTCCCGCCTTGCGCTTACGCTGCCCGTGGTGTGGCTGGTTGTTTCGCTGGTCTTTCTGCTCATTCATCTTGTTCCGGGCGACCCGATCGTGCAGATGCTGGGCGACAGCGCGACTCCGGCGGATATTGGCGCGCTGCGGCATCAGTACGGGCTTGACCTGCCGCTGCATGTGCAATATCTGCGCTACTGGGACGATGTGCTGCATGGCGATCTGGGCATGTCGATCCGGCTGCATGACTCGGTGGCGCACCTCATTTTGCAACGCTATCCGTACACGCTGGCGCTTACGGTTGCGGCGCTTGTCTTCGGGCTGGCGCTGGCATTGCCCGCCGGTGTTGTTGCCGCGGTCCGGCGCGGGAAGGCTACGGACCAGGCGCTTTCGGTGGTGAGCCTCTTCGGGCTTTCCGTGCCGGGGATTGCGCTGGGGCCGGTGCTGATTCTTGTCTTCTCCATTCTGCTGGGATGGACGCCTGTCTCCGGCGCGAACAGCGGCGGGACGAAGCTGATTGACTGGCATTACCTGGTGTTGCCTTCGATTACGATGGGCGCGGCGCTGGCGGCGATTCTTACGCGGATGGTGCGGACGGCGATGCTCGAAGAGCTGGGGCAGGATTACATTCGCACGGCGCGGGCCAAAGGGCTGAGCGAGAACGCGGTGGTGTGGCGGCACGCGCTGCCCAATGCGCTGGTACCGATTGTGACGATCATCGGTTTGCAGTTCGGCGCGCTGCTGGCCGGGGCGATTGTTACGGAAAAAATCTTCAGTTGGCCGGGGCTGGGGCGGCTGGTTGTGGATGCGATCTCGAACCGCGACTATGCGCTGGTGCAGGGATGTTTGCTGTGCATCGGGCTTACCTACGTGCTGGTGAATCTGCTGACGGATCTTGCTTATCGGTGGATCAATCCTCGGATGCGGGCTTGAGGGCGAATTACGGCGGTGGTAATGGGGAGAGTCTTCAGTTGCACAATTTTTGTAGCAGTGTATTCAATTTTTTGTGTTTTTGACGATTTATTTTGGGGCTTAGGAAGCAAAGGTTGTTGCAAGGGGCGTTAAGCTACTGCAATGGCTGGAGTAAATCGGTATTTTCGTTTTGCGAAGATTTCCGAGGCCAAATTTCGTGTTCTCTTGCGCTGTTTTGCGCTGGATTTGTCGGCCACGCAAACTGCCCAGATGACCGGCCTGTCGGTGCGCAGCGTCAACCCCATCTT
>JASHPD010000032.1 GCA_030038315.1 Acidobacteriaceae bacterium | reverse complement strand
TGCGCGATCGCGCAGCCATCGAGCGCATCGCCGCAGCGCTCGGCGAAATCTCCGGCAAGACAGTGCTCGAAATCGGCCCCGGCGAAGGAGCAATCACGCAAGCGCTCATCGCGCGCGCAGGCCATGTAACGGCAATCGAGCTGGACCACGAGCTGGCCCTGCGCCTGCAGGTAAAGTTTTCAGCAGATAAGCTCACCGTCGTCGAGCAGGACGTGCTCGCCTTTGATTTTGCAATGATGGCCGAGAAGGCGCAGCAACGGCTCATCGTAGCCGGCAATCTGCCCTACTACATCACCTCGCCGATCCTGCTCAGGCTCGCGGAAAATCACGCCGCGCTCGACCGCGCCGTGCTCATGGTCCAGCGCGAGGTAGCCGATCGCGTAACGGCCGAGCCCGGCTCGCGCGATTACGGCGTGCTCTCCGTAACGGCGCAGATGTACGGGCCGGTCGAAAAGCTCTTCACGCTGCCGCCCGGCGCATTTTTCCCGCCGCCTGAAGTGCATTCGACAGTCTTCCGCTGGCGATTCGCGCCGCGCTTCGCGGAGCTAGGCGTAAGCGAAGAAAATTTTCTCCGCTTCGCACACATGGCCTTTGCGCAAAAGCGCAAAACGCTGGCCAACAACCTGCGCGCAGCGGGCTTCCGAGCGGAAGCAATTCAGCCGGCGCTCTCCGCCGCAGGAATTGCGCCATCCGCGCGGGCGGAAGCGCTTTCGCTCGAAGAACTCGCTGTGCTGTGCGTGCGGCTGGGGGCGGCAATGGAACTATTTGGGAAAACATCCCTCAGGGGCTGAAGCCCGAAGATTTCTGCGCCGATCTTCGGCACGGCTGAAGTCGTGCCCCTTCAAAACAGCTACGGATGAAGACACGGACGATTTTTCGAGGATGGCGCATCGGGAAGCTACACTATCCTCCATGCGGTGGATCATCTGGCTGGTTGGAGTGGCGCTGGCGGCAACAGGCACGGTGCAGGCGCAATGGGTCTTGCAGCAATCGAACACAACCGCCGGCCTGCGCGGCATCCACTCGCTCGGCAACGGCGTTGCGTGGGCCTCGGGAACCAACGGCACTATCCTTCGCACCACCGACGGCGGCACAACGTGGCAGAAATGCGCCGTTCCGCCCGGCGCCCAAAACCTCGACTTCCGCGCCATTCAAGGCTTTGATGCGCACGCCGCAATGGCCATGTCCTCCGGCCCGGGCAACCAGTCGCGGCTCTACAAAACCATCGACGGCTGCAAAACCTGGACGCTCATCTACACCAATCCCGATCCCAACGGCTTCTGGGATGCCTACCGGCTCGGCCCCGACCGCGGCTCCGGCGCAGACACCGACGAAGGCCTGCTCATCGGCGACCCGGTACGCGGCCACTTTCCCATCTACGTCATCGACATCGATGAGACCAACTTCCAGGTCACGCCGCTCGGCCATCTGCCCGACAGCAAAAAAGGCGAAGCCGCATTCGCCGCCAGCAACTCCTCGCTTTTCATCGAGTGGACCTACGGAACTTTCTGGATTGCCACCGGCGGCAAGAACGGCGCGCGCGTGATCCGGCGCGTCATTCACGGCAAAAACTACAAATTCGCCTACGGCACCTATCCGTCTGCAAAGGTGCCCATCGCGCACGGCAATGATTCTTCCGGCATCTTCGCGCTCGCTTTTCGCCCGGAGCCGAAGGTTCCGCTCAAGCCGCTCACCTTCCGCGTCGGCATCGCCGTCGGCGGCGATTATGCCAAGCCGGACGAATCCGCAGCCACAGCAGCCTACACGCTCGACGGCGGCAAAAGCTGGAGCGCAGCGAAGTCGATGCCTGGCGGCTATCGTTCCGCAGTCGCGTATGACGAAGCAGCAAAAATGTGGATCGCCGTCGGCCCCAATGGCACCGACGTCTCCGACGACGACGGCAAAAACTGGCGCGCAGTAAAGCCAGTCAGCAACGAGTCCCCAAATGCCGACAAGAACTGGAACGCCATCTCGTTGCCCTTCGCCGTAGGCCCGAATGGCCGCATCGGCAAACTCGACGAGGCCGCACTCGCCAAATAATTCCGCACATTCCCCCTAGGCGCTGTCATCCTGAGCGACCGGAGCGAAGCGCAGGGAGCCGAAGGATCTGCAGTTGCTCTTCAGGTGTTCATGCGATCCAGTGCGCGGTTGTAATCCGCAGGCTCTACGTCGTACCAGTCTCGGCTCAAATCCACCCATGCGGCGTTGGTCTTTTCAATCAGCGCGATTTTCTTTTCGCGCCGCCAACCTTTCAACTGTTTTTCGCGCTCAATCGCACGCGTCACATCCTGATGCGCTTCAAACCAGACCAGCCGGTCGCAGTTATAGCGTTCCGTAAATCCGTCGTGCTCGCGCCATTTATGCTCGAATACGCGCTTTTGTAAGTCGCCTGTTACTCCGATATAGAGTGTGCGGCTGCGGCTTGCCATGATGTAGGTGAAGTAGCTGCCCTCGTGCATGGCGCTATGGTAGGCGGTTGTGGGCCTGTCCGCAATCGCTGGCGTACGACAAAGCGAAATGCAACTGCAGATCCTTCGACTCCGTTTGGCGCAAAAAACGCGCCAAACTGCGCTCAGGATGACAGCTTCTGAGGAATGATGGTTTCTGGGGAATGACAGCTTCCAAGGAGGATGCTTTCTGTTCCCTACTTCTTACTCTTCGCGTAGTCGTGCGGCGAAACAATCGGCGCCAGGTCGCGTCCCGCGAACATATCCGCGAAAAGCCCCACCAGCTCCGCATGAATCTTCCTGTTTGAAGCAAGAATCTCCTTGCTCTCCAACCGGTAGGGATTGCCGGAAAAATCCGTAACCTTGCCTCCGGCCTCTTCGACAATGAGGATTCCCGCCGCCGTGTCCCACGGATTCAGGTTGAACTCCCAGAAGCTCTCATAACGCCCCGCGGCAACATAAGCCAGGTCAAGCGCCGCCGAGCCCAGCCGCCGCACCCCATGCGAGCGCAGCGTGAATTCGTGATAAAAGTGCACATTCGGGCTTTCATGCCGCTTCCGGCTCGGAAACCCCGTCGCCACCAGCGATTCTTCGAGCGTAGCAATCGGCGAAACGTGAATCTGCTTCCCGTTGAGCCACGCGCCCTTGCCGCGTTCGGAGAGATACAGCTCATCGCGCATCGGGTCATAGATCACAGCGGAGACCAGCGTTCCGTCCTCGCCTTCGGCCAATCCCGCCGGCCTCTGCTCCAGCCCTAACGAAACACAGAAATGCGGCACCGCGTGCGCAAAGTTCGTCGTCCCATCCAGCGGATCGACATACCAGCGGAACTCCCGGTCGAGCCGGTCGCGCGTTCCCTCTTCGCCGTAGATGCCGTGCGTGGGAAACGCCCCGCTCAGCCGCTCGCGCAGCAGCTTTTCCACGGTGCGGTCGGCCACGGTCACCAGATCGGCCGCGCCTTTGTACTCGGTCGTCACGCCCTGCGCGTAAAACTCGCGCAGACGCGCGCCGGCTTCACGGGCAATCTCGCCGGCCCGCGCTGCAAAGACAAAATCCTGCTGGGAATTCGACACGGAAAACACGCCTCAATCTAAGAATACTTTTATTGTATCGATAGAGTTGAGATTCACTCCGAAGGTTCAGACGCCCGCGCCGTGCCCGCCGGATGGAAAGATGCCCTCCGCATGATTCCTGTGCCGTCCCGCCTCGCTGATCGAGCGAATCTGGTGCTTATAAATAAAAAGATTCGGCTTGCCCTCGCGCGTCAGCCGCAGCATTCCGTCGTCGAAGTACTCGATCCAGCCTTTTACCACATCGCCGTCGCGCAGCTTTACGGCCACAGGCACCTTGCGTTCCGAGAGCGAGCGCAGATAGAGCGATTCCTGCCCGGTTTCTCCCGGCGGAGGAGTCTTGGAACGGCGGCGTGAGGAGAGAGCAGGAGTCATATTCGGCTTAGATGCAAAACTGCGGTGGAAGTGAGAGTGGAAGCATCAGAAAAAACTCACCGCTGCCGCAATCAATCCGGCTCCGCCGCCGTCCTGCGCGGCTTCACCGGCGAATCGGCATAATACCCGGTCCTGTACCGGATATCGAAAGCCGCCTCCGAAGCGCGCGGAATCGTTACCGTAATGCGGTGAAAATCCCGCCCCGGCTCCTGGTTGTGCGGATAATAGCCGATCAGATACTGCGTCCGCAGATCGTCGCTGACGCGCGCGAAGGCCTTGTCCAGCCCGCCCTCGTCCGCATAGAAGCTCTTGCCGCCTGTCTGCTCGGCCAGCGTAATCATCGCGTGCTCGCCGCCTGTGTCGCGCCCGGCGCTGGCCTCCACCGGCACGTCGATGATCGAGTAGATCATCACCTCGGCCCGCAGCGCCTGCTCCACGGCCTGGGCATAGGTCGTATTCTCCACCGTGTCGCTGCCGTCGGAAACCAGCACCAGCACCTTGCGCCCATCCTTCGTCGCCAGCCCCTGCGAA
>JASHPD010000357.1 GCA_030038315.1 Acidobacteriaceae bacterium | reverse complement strand
CTCTTAAGTCCATCATTGCATATCACTACAATTCATTTCCAGCCGGCCGTGCTTCGCGGCGCATAACTAGAAGGAGAGCTTGTATATGTCAGAGCCAGTGTCGATTTGCGTCATCGGATCGGGATACGTTGGACTGGTAGCGGCAGTCTGCTTTGCCGAGATGGGCCACCGCGTCATTTGTGTGGACAATGATAAGGACAAAGTGGAGACGTTGCGCTCCGGCGGCGTGCCCATCTATGAGGAGCACCTGCCTGACCTGCTCGGCAAGCATCTGGGCCGCGGAGTCGAGTTCACCGCCAATCTTGCCGGCGCGGTCGAGAAGAGCGAAGCCATCTTCATCGCCGTCGGCACGCCGCAGGGCGACACCGGCGCGGCCGATCTCTCCTACGTCGAAGCCGTGGTCTCCGAGATCGCGCGCTCGGTCACTGAGTACAAGGTGATCGTGGAAAAGAGCACCGTGCCGGTCTACACCAATGAGTGGATACGCCGCGTGCTGCATCGCCACGGCGTCGATCCCGGTCTCTTCGATGTGGTCTCGAATCCCGAGTTCCTGCGCGAAGGCACAGCCGTCATCGACTTCCTGCACCCGGACCGCATCGTAGTGGGCGCGGGCTCCGAGCGCTCGGCTCAGTTGCTCCAGCGCATCTACGCGCCGCTGACCTCAGGCACCTATTACGAGCAGCCCGGCGCGCTCCCCGGCGTATGTAGTGCCGCGCATCCCGCGCGCATCCTCGTCACCTCGGCGCAGAGCGCGGAGATCATCAAGCACGCATCGAACGCCTTCCTTGCGCTCAAAATTTCCTTCATCAATGCCGTGGCGAATCTCGCGGAAAACGTCGATGCCGATATTGAAGACATCGCCGCCGGCATCGGCCTCGACAGCCGCATCGGCCCCAGGTTTCTGCGCGCCGGCATCGGCTACGGCGGCTCCTGCTTCCCCAAGGATGTAGCCGCGTTTCATTGGGTCGCGCAGCAGCAGGGCCTCAACTTCCAACTGCTCGACGAGGTGCGCCGCATCAACGACGCGCAGCGGGATGTCTTCTTCAACAAAGTCCGCGCCGCGCTCTGGACGCTGCGCGGCAAGCGCATTGCCGCGCTGGGTCTGGCCTTCAAGGGAGACACCGACGACATCCGCGAATCCCCGGCCATCGAGATCGTTCGGAGACTGATCGACTCCGGAGCAACGGTGACCGCCTACGATCCGGCTGCAATCGAGCGCACTCAGGCCGTTCTTCCGCCCTCCGAAAAGCTGAAGTACGCAAAAGATCTGTACGAGGCCGCTAAGGACGCCGATGCCGTGCTGATCCTGACCGACTGGAAGGAATTTTCCAACATCGATCTTCCACGTCTCAACCGCGCCGTCAAATTTCCCATCATTATTGATGGCCGCAATCTCTACAAGCCCGACGAGATTACCGATCAGGGCTTTACTTACGTCAGCATCGGCCGCCCGGCAACTTACAACGCGCAGCAGGGCAAACCCAGAAAGCTGATTTTCTAAACACAGAGCAACCTTTTTCAGGGTCCACAGGTCAAAAACTCAGGGGGAGTGTGCCGCAGGCGCGCTCCCTTTGTGTTTTTTTGAAAAAAGAAACTCACGTGCAGGCTTCGCGCGGTTCAAATTGTTCCATCAACAAGCCGCGCACAGATAAAAATAGAGCTGCCCCACGCACGATGCTTCCTCGCACGATCGGAGAACGCTATGAAGAATATAGGACGTTTGCTGATTGCCGCCGTGGCGCTTCTCGCCGGCGGATTGTGGACGATATTTCGATACTGCACCGGAACAACCGGATTTAACTTCGCATGGCCGGTTGACAGCTCCAGAATCAGCCTCAACTTCACAACCATCGGCACGGCCGTGTGGATTGGCGTCCCGCTCATCATCGCCGGGCTGGTCCTGTTGGCCATTGCGCTGATCGGAGCAATCCTGACGCAATTCCTGCCGGAGAAAAAATCCGAGTATGAGGACACCTCCTCCAAGCGCATACTTACGCTCAATGAATAAAGCACGGAGTATTCCCCAAAAGCTGCCGCGCAGCTCGGCTCTTGCATCGCGCCCGGCTGCGCCGCAGGCCTCATGCACTTGCTCCATTCCGCCGGCCGGCATTCATAACGGCCGCGGATATCGCTTGGCCCGGTGAATACGAATTTTACAGCGCTACTTCAGCCTGTCACGCACCTCAGGCCGAATCAGATACAAAAAGAAGACCAGGTTCAGAAGCCCCTGTACGCCGGCGGCTAAACTACGCTGCGTCAATCCCGCCCAAAGGTCATAAACCATCAGCAGAAAAACCGCAGCCAGCGCCAGCGCCCACGCCCACCGAAACGAAGCCAGCAACCCCGCGCTGGCCGTCAGAAAAATCGCCGAAAAAATGAGATACCCCGTCGGATAATGTCCGCCGCTCACCACGCCGAGAATAATCACCCCGGCAATCAGCGCAAGATAAAGCGCAATGCCGGCAACTCCCGGCAGCGGCGGCGTGCGTTCGATCGATGTCTTGCTCATAGTGTGTGCAGATAAGCCAGAAGATCGCGAAGCTGGTCGTCATCGAGCGCCGTCGCCGGCATCATCCCGCGTCCATGCAGAATCGTATCCGTCAGTCGCTCATCGGTCGGCGGCGCGCCGCTCGGCAGCGCCTTCACCTTGGTAATCGCCTGCAATCCCGGCCCCTGCTTGCCTTCCGTAGTCGTCGGATAGTGGCACCGCGCGCAGTTCTCCTCGAAAACCTCCGCTCCGCGCGCTTCCTGCGGCGTCCACTCCGACGAAGGCTTCGACGGCGGAAGCCGACGGCATCCGGCAACAATGAACACGACCACAGAAACACAACAAAACATCCAGCGAAATCGCATCTTTCCTCGATGATACAAGCCCAATGTCTTCACGATATCCATGGGTGCCCCATCCTTCGAGCGCTTTTTGCTCGAAGGGTGGGATCGCAATCACTCCGACGCCGCAATCGCCTCCACAATCTGGTCCATCGCATGAACCGCCGCGCTATCGTCTGGCCTGTGCCCATTCACAATGATTGAAAAAACAATCGTCTTTCCCGAATCCGCCGTCACATACCCTGAAAGTGCATTCACCTCATCCAGCGTTCCCGTCTTCGCATCCACGCGCCCCTTCACCGGCGAACTGTGAAACCTTCCCCCCAGCGTTCCATCCACACCGCCAATCGGCAGTGAAGTTTTCCACTCCGCGCCCCACGGTTGCTGCGCCGCATACACCAGCAGCCGCGCCAGCGCCCGCGGAGCAATGCGGTCATTCGAGCTCATCCCGCTGCCGTCATAGAGATAAAAATCGTTATCATCCACACCCGCATTCACCAGGAACTGCCGCACCACACGCGCACCTTGTTCCAGGCTCCCATTGGTTCCATAGAGCCGTCCCAGCAGCCGCAGCATCAGCTCCGCGTGCAGGTTCTCGCTGTGCTTGTTTGTCATCACTACGTCTTCGGCAATGGGCACAGAAACCCGCGAAGCCAGCACGCGCCGTCCTTCGAGCGGAGCTTCAATCGTCGTCAGGTCCGTGCGCGGCGTCAGAGCCAGCGGCTCCTCGCGCTCTTTGCTGAACTCCTCCGTATCTATGGAATCCTGGTGCAGCGCCGCAACCTCGCCGCTCACCGTCACGCCCGCGTTCCTGAGCGCCTCCACAAAAACCTTCGCCGTATACTCCGCCGGATCGTCCACAGCCAGCGCAAGGTGCATTCCCTTCGCCGGTAGCGTTCCATAAGCGCGCACCACGCGGCTCCCCGGCTGCAAATCCAATCCCGGATGAGCCTCTTCGCCCGATGCAGCCGGCATCATCTCCCTGCCGTCCACGGTATAAAAGTCCACATCCGGCTCCCACGCCGCCACAGGCTTTCCTGTCGCCGCATCCAGCGCCAGCGTCAGCTTGATCGTGTTCTCGTTAAAGGTCAGCGCGGAGATCGGAGCCGCGTAATCCCACATCAAATCGTCCCAGCCCCACCCCGAGCCCCACCGCTCATTCACATAAAAGCTGTCATCGCCAATCACGCGCCCCGCCACCGCCTTCACCCCGGCCCGCGCCACCTGCGCAGCCAACTCATCCAGCGGCTGCGTCACCGGCGGCTTCGGCGCAGCCGCCTCAGCCCGCACCGCCGCCGGCGGCTCAAACGGATACTTCCGCGAGCTGAACGTCGGATCACCCGCACCGAGAAGGATCAGGTCGCCATGCAGCACACCGTTCGCATCAATCGGCCCCGTCGCCACCACATTCGTCGTCCACGTCAGCCGGTCCACCGGCAGCAGCCCAAAGATCGCCGCCGTAGTCGTCAGCTTGGTATTCGAAGCCGGCACAAACAACCGCCCATCGTTATGCCCATAAAGCGGCTGTCCATCCAGCGTCTCCACAACAATGCCAAAGGTCGCATGGCTAACCTCCGGCTCAGCCAGAATCGCATCAATCCGCTCAGCCAGCGCCGAAGAAGCCTCGCTCGGCGCAGTCTGCGCCGCCGCAAAGAGTGGCAAACCCCCACAAGCCGCCAACGCAGCCAGAAGAAAACCCCGCAAAATCCGCATGGCCGGAGTGTAGCAGGACGGACTGGCCGTCCAGACAACTGCGCCTTCGGCGCCAATCCTAGCCACACGAATGCCTGTCATCCTGAGCGAAGCGAAGGATCTGCAGTTGCCTTTTTCTCCGGTGACACGATGCAGCTCACCCACCCAAGGTTGATGCCGAACGGATTTCCCTAAAGACTAATCCTTAGCTACTTCAGCCCCTTTGTTTTTGGTGAAGAGCTCGTCGAGCTTCTGCTCGTAGGCGTGGTAGTTGAGGTATCGGTAGAGATCGGCGCGGGATTGCATGATGGGTACTACGCTTTGCTGCGTGCCTTCGGTGCGGATGGTTTCGTAGACCTTGAGCGCGGCGGCGTTCATGGCGCGGTAGGCGGCGCAGCAATAGAGGATGATGTCTACTCCGGCTTGGGCTAACTGTTCGCGGGTGAAGAGTGGGGTCTGGCCGAATTCGGTGATGTTGGCGAGCACCGGCACGCCGACGGCTTTGCGGAATGCGGTGTATTGGTCCAGCTCGCGGACGGCTTCGGCGAAGATCATGTCGGCTCCAGCGGCGACGTAGGCCTGCGCGCGGGCGATGGCTGCGTCGAGGCCTTCGTTAGCTAACGCATCGGTGCGGGCCATTACGACGAATTGCGAGTCTGTCTTGGCATCGATTGCGGCTTTGATGCGGTCCGTCATTTCTTCCGTGGGGACGAGCTCTTTGCCGGGGCGATGACCGCAGCGTTTGGCTCCTACCTGATCTTCGATATGCACGGCGGCT